>NZ_JBFRJM010000019.1:0-159634 GCF_041468865.1 Vibrio sp. 10N.286.52.C3
CGCGATGAACCTTTTTATTTTCAACAAAACTAATTCTGCTCTCTTATCTTAAGTGCTTATATCCAAAAACTTAAAGTTACAGTGATGCATTAATTTCTTTTCATAGGATAGTGGTAGAGCCATATACGGTGTTCGTTAATATTTTTAGCTGTCCACTGACTAAACCGTAGGTTTCTTCATCACGTGTATCTATGGCATAGCTTTAACTTCAACCGTTATCGTATCTTGATATTTACCAGCTCTCGCAAAGTCTATGTTACCTAGCATTACTTCAAGGGGGAGCCCCCAACGCTTGGTTTCATCATTGTTTGAGAAGGTATAAACTGACTTCCGGTTTACCAAAGCATTATTAAATCGCAACGTATATGGGATCGAGATATTGGGTTCCGACTTCTGCTTTAACTCTCCATATTTTTGCTTTACAACTAACCTTACATTCGAGTTTGAAAGAAGATCAAAATCAGAACGGTAGGTGCGGTTAGATTCAAGATCACCAAGTTGGAAGCGATAACCTGAGCTCCCTGAACGTTGAACGTGTGGCGCATTTGGCACTGAGTTGAAAGCTACAAACGCTGGGACTTTGAGTTTAACTTTGGCATTTTTGGTCTCTTGCTTTCTATCTAAGGAAATAGAGGCTTCAAGAAGTCCGTTATAGTTACCAGATGCTGCTACTTTAGCTTCTGGTACCTTTATCCAAAACTTCGTCCTTTGGCTATTATCCAGAGGTAGTTGAAAACCTTTGCTAGGAAAGTGACTCAATTGACGGAAGTTCTTGTCCAGAATAGTAAGGGGCAAATTCGTTCCAATTGAACTTAAGTAGCTAGATTGTTTATTGTTGACCGATACTATGGCCATTGGGAATCGACAGTTCTGAATATCACGTGACAACTCTAAATAAACAGGAATATAAGCGCCTAAATCTCGCTTAAATTCAACATTGCTTCTGTCGATGTTTAGCATCCACTTGCCATTGCATTCGGCGGCCCAAATTGGTTGAGATAACATGGCTAAACCGAACACTGAGATCTTTAGAAAGTGTTTCATGGTTTATCCCTCTTTAATAAGTAAAGTTGGTAGATAAATCAGGTTGTCATTGATTTCTGGGACGTTCAATTTTGTTGGGCTAAAGCCATCTATGACGATGGTGTAGTTGCCCGGTGCAACGCCTTCCACAACGAACCTGCCTGATCGATTAGTGAAAAATTCATACGTTTTCTGTTGTCCAACCAACTGACCTTGGAAGAGCTTTAATGGTTTTTCTTGTCCGATCTCAATTTTACCAATGATGGTTTTCGATGCTGCCGATCCGATTTTTATTAGATGGCCTGTTTGTGATCCTGGCGTAATGCTGTACTCGTGGTCGCCAAAGTCATAACCTATCGGTGCGTCTGGCACATCAATGTAGATACTGGACAATTGGTGCCCTCCAGACAACTGAACGGCATTACTAATAGTATAGGTAGATATTGCTTCTGCAGGATCATCTGCAACCGCATTAATTTCTACATCAGCATCTAACGAGTTATGAACGGCAATAATTGCCACTGGACCATTGATGGGACGTGACCAAGCTAAGTTACCGTCAGCCAGGGTAAGCGCTGTACTTGCTCGTAAAGAAGCGGTTTGGTAGTTTGCTGAGTTATCAAATGCTAGGTGAGAAACCTTAGCATCTGTGATAAAACGGTTTGCCACATAATTACCCTCGAAAGAGTAAGTTTGAGAGTCGCTCTCGCCTTCAGCAGTCATCGCATAGCCATAACTGCCCGTATAGTCCTCTGATGGGCGTTGAAATTGAGCTCGATAGGTATCTGGTTCGTTGGAGTAGGATATATTTGCATTGTATTCTCCATTGTCAGAGTTCCAGTCCCAATCTGCTGAAAAAGTAAAACGGGTTTCGTCAATGTTTTCATTTGGGTTATCTTCTTTCTCTATACCAGCAGAGAGTGATATATTATAAAATTGCCAAGCAACTTCAGTAGAAGCCTGCCATTGCACTTCAGCCTCTTCAAAATCACGATAGTCACCGCTCAGGATTAAACTAAGGTTATCCGTAATACTGAAAACGTAGTTTGAAAAGACACGAAGTCCAGTACTCGCATCTGCAATCTGCCAGGGTAGTGCAAAATAATTATCCTGGTATTCACTACCAAGGCGAAAGTTTGGGGAGCCATAACTGTCTGTTCCCCATAGTTGATGGGAATAATCTAAGCTGTAGATGCTACCTGTATCGTTATTGGGCTTGTTGTTTTGTGCTGAAGCTCTAACGCCTAAATTCCCCCAATCAGAACCTATTGTTGCAATCACGCCTAGTTGCTGTCCTTCAGGGTGATACAAAGCGTTTGCACCGGCTGTTAAGGTATCGCTAATACCATAGTCATAATAACCAGAAGTTACCCATTGCTCGTCGTCATACTTAAAGTTGTTATCTTCAATCGTCGACGTTAAACCAGAGTAGAATCCAAAATCTGAAATACCTTCGCGTAACAAACGCGAGTTAAAGAACTGGCTATAAACGATGGTATCGGTTCGACCTGATTGATAACTAATATCCAACCGAACATCATTGGTACCAGAAACGAGAGGCAAGTCGTCTAGTGTATATCGACCTGGAGGTAAGCGAATTTCAGTGAGAAAAACGTCGTTAATATATACTTCTATATCAGCACTCTCATTCAGTACCAGTGGTTGAGTTCCGCCATTTTGGATATTCCGGGTAGGTTGTAAGTCTTGGTACAAACGTTCAAAAGCAAGTCCACCGAGAGGTGTACTAGGAAGGTGTCCGGCACTTGCTTGGGTTACATCGCCAAAGGTAAGTCGAAAAGGGGTTGTCGGTTCATCGAAGAAAAGACGAGCTTCGCCACGATAGACGTCAGAGTTGATATCGTTACCACCAGTAACAAAACCGGAAATGTCAATATTAGCGCCTCGAACGCCGCCAATATTGGTTTTTAATAACCATTCACCAAGCCACGTTTGGGTGTCCTCTGTATTAGAGTCGTTAAACAAGGAGTAGTCAGTACTGGCATTTAATGTATTTTGCATTGTCCAAAAAGCGCTTTCTGAGTATTGGGCGGGTTCATATTTGCTACCAAACGAAAGCAAAAACTCAGCAGCAGCGGTTTCATCAATAACTAGGTTAATATTTTGATCGGAGGAATTGAAGGTTGCACTGATACCCATATGGTTCAGTTGTTCTATCGTAATGTACTCTTCGGAGAAATTTCGTAGCGCCACCAATGTCTCAGGGTTGATCAGCTTTTCAGTTGCCTGCACAAGCTGTTCTACGTTAATGGATCCAACAGTCATACCATCAGAATACGCATTTACTTCGCCGATAGTGTTTTCCCCCCAAGTTACTGGGAATGGGAACAACCAACTTTGCGCGAGCGCGGTTTGTATAACAGTAATGAGAGTGAGACATAAAATGAGATTTTTCATGAAAACCTCACTAGTCTATTGTTTTAACAGAAACTTTCTCTGGCTGCCCTAATTCACTTGGTAAGGTGTACTTGACGGTTGTTCCTGGCATTAAGTAAGCGCTTGTCTTTTTACTTAATACTTCCCAATCGACCGTTTTGTTTGCTTTGTCACCAGAGAAGCTGAACTCCATACCATTCATGTTCAGTACTCGTTTGCCATCGTTACGGATAGCAACCTGGCGATTTTGGAGTGTAGTAGTTGGAATTGATTTACTGGATGTGGGAGAGACAAAAACCAAAGTCGCAAACTCTAATAACATGGAAATAGAACTGTCGTCATCTTCCTCAATTTGATTTTCTAGTTCAATTTGCGAAAAGACGATACGGTAGGTGACGGTTTGTTTTATAGGTCCTGTTGGCATGTAACGTACGCGGAAAGTCTGAGATTTTTGCCCGTCAATTTTAGCTTGAGGTGGAAGGACGAGAAACTCATCTTCCGATGGTGTTAAAATTTCTTCGCCAGTAGAAAAATCAGTTTGATAGACATTTACTTCTAAGAGGATTGGTTCTTCTTCCACATTAGTCACTTTATACAAGCCTTGTGCATTTCGACCAACATCATCAAGTTCTAGATAGATTGGGCTGACTTCGTACGCGAAAAGGGCTGAGCTGAACAATAAAGAAAATAGAAGAGTTATAATCCTAGTCATTGATATTTCTCCATAAAATAAACTTGGCTCGAGAACCGAGCCAAGTTTCTTGCCTAAAAGACATTATCCATAAAGCGTCATTCGGTTATTAGCTTGCTGGACCTGCTGCAGCAAGACTCACTTTGATTTTACCTTTATATTTACCTGCTCGTGCAAAGCCTGAATCTTCAGGTTGTACATAAATTGGATGCTTGTTGATTTTGTTCACCAAGTGTTCGCCCAATGATGGAATTGGCGACGCCGTTACCTCCATGCCATGGTCGTTTTCGGTGTTCGCCACCGTATCTGAACCAATTTTCACTGCGTAGTTAATTTTTTCACTCATATTGTGCTTGGTTACGCCGTTTAGCTGGTAAGCTGTTACTGAAAACTCCAAATCAGTTCCGTAGTTACACCATGCACGCAAGTTACCTACCAAAACTTCCTTATTGTTGAAGCCATTGGACCATGAATCCTCGTGCACTTTGTTCGCTTTGCGTAGAACGTTATTCTTCACATCTTTCTTACCTATTCGCAGTAGACAGCGTTTTGGAACTCGGCCTTCAATTCGAATCGTTTTTTGGTCCGTGTTACTCAGTGTCGTAAAGTCCACAGCATTATTAAATTGAACCGCAGAAGCGCCAAAAGAAAGTGAAGCGGCTGCTACAGCAGTAGCAAGAAGTAACTTTTTCATAACTCAATCCCTCGTTAGTTAAGATGCATATCTGTGCATCGCCTCTAAAGACTACGAGGGAACGGTTAGTCAAACCTCATCACATGGAGTGAAAAATATCGTTTGCATAGGGTGAGTTTAGAATGAGTTTTGTCATAATTCATTTTTCTTTTGATTTAACCTTGTTGCTACCTAGTTAGCGCTTTTTACTTGAGCAAGAAGTTCATATCTCGATCGTAAGTTTAATTTACGAAGTAAGTTTGATGAGTGAGTTTTCACTGTATTGATACTGACGTGCTGCTGAGATGCAATCTGAGAGTTTGAAAGCCCCTTTAGCATCAATGTGCAGGTATCCCTTTCCTTTTTAGTTAACTCTTTGTAATTGATTATATTTTCGCAAGCTGATTCATAATTAGGCTCATTGCTTTGATAGGAAGAAACCAGCTTATTTAACACTGACCTTGGGAACCATATATCTTCTTGATAAACAGATAAAATTGCTTTCGATATAAACTCAAAGTGCTGACCGACTTGCCCTGAAAAGCCTTTCTCTAGCCATACTGTAGAGGTATTGTCATTCACATTGACTGCTAACCAAAATTCGTTTCGTTCATGTAGGATAAATCCGTATCTTTTGGGGCATGGCATTGTTTGAATATCAAATAAAACAACCGTTTCAGGTTCGAGTTTCGGTACTTGCACAAAGCATTGGGAATGAGTGATTTGCGCGCTAGGAATAGATACCGAAAGTAGGTCTTTTATCACCCTATAGTATGAATTATTGCGGGTAAGGACATGAATGTCTAACGCGAGTTCAGAATCAACTTCCATGATTGACCTCTCTATTTACTCATACACAAAATCTTTATTAATCGCTAGGTTAATGGGGAGTTATCCCACTGTCTCTGGTTCAATAATATTAGTATTGATTGAGCATTATTCAATGGAATGGATGTGCTATTTGTTTTAATTATTGATTTTCAAAGGAAAATAATAAAATTGAATGGAATGCGCACCAATGGGTTCATACTTTAGTACCGTAAATGGTGCGTTTGTTAAAGGTAGGGACTAGCTAGTTTTTAGTTGGATGTAGATTTGCTCTACCTTGGTACGTGCCCAATCTGTTTTACGCAAAAACTTTAAGCTCGATTTAATGCTTGGGTCTTTTTTAAAGCAGTTGATGTTCACCATGTAACTCAACTCTTCCCAACCGTAATGTTCAACCAATTCAGTCAGTAGCTTCTGTAGCGTGATACCGTGAAGTGGATTATTGTCTTGTGTCATGAGATGTTCTCGCCATTTATTTGAGCTAAGTATACCAGTTTCGCCTTATGAATTATCCGACCATTTGAGTTCGTAGTCGGTGTGGATAATCGAAAGCTCTTCTCTACCTGTATTACCAAATAATTTAACCTGATTCTGCATCCATTCTTCGAAACGTTTTATCTTTTCTCGATGAAAGTAACCTGGAGGCGCACACAAAAAATAATTGTACTTAGGCTTCAGCGCGATGTTTCCGATTCGCACCAATTTCTTTTCTTGTAAATAGCGGTATACCAAGCTGTGCTTAACAAGCGCGACACCTTGAACGGATAGCGCACCTTCTAACACAAAATGAGAGCCATCAAATTGCAGTGATGTTCGGCCAGCTTTTACCCCTGCGACTTGTAACCAGAGATTCCAATCCATATCAGGCCAACGGTCTTCAATAAGTTCCGCTTTATGCAGATCGTCGATGTCATAGATACCATGTTTCTCTTGATAAATAGGGTGGCAAACCGGGTAAATGACCTCGTCCATCAACCAACGTGATTCGATGTTTGGGTAGTTACCATGACCATATCGAACACAGACATCGACAGCTGAGTCTTCAAAGGTAACCAGTTTGTTGGTCGGTTCTATTAACATAGATAAATCTGGGTGACGGTCGCGGAAGTCGCCAATTCTAGGAACTAACCAATGTTGTGCAAAAGAGGGTACGGTCGAAATCGATAACTGAGTGGGGTTGGGGTCTTGGTTTATTCGTCTTACTCCATCTTGAATATGAGCAAAGCCTTTCTTCGCTTGTAGATAGAGCACTTCACCTTCATGAGTTAATACTATTTTTCGGTGCTGGCGAATAAACAGGTCTGCGCCTAACCACTCTTCAAGTTGGCGAATTTGCTGGCTGACAGCCGCAGCCGTGACAAATAGTTTCTGTGCGGCGAGTTTAAAACTGCCTGTTTCAGCCGCCGTGTAAAAGTAATAGATCCCTTGGAATGGTGGAGTTCGTTCTCTCACATTAGTTTTCCTTAACTGAATGCCAGTATCTATCGTTTGTCGATGTTGCTCTGTTGGTCGATTATTGACCATAACAAAGCAAAAGATCAACAGGAGAAAGGTTATGGATACGATCACAGCAACCGCAAATACCAACCATTCATTTTTGTCATCATTATCAATTAAGAAATTCTATTCTAAATTAGGCATGTACTTTCAAAATCGTAGAACCAGAAAGCAGCTGTCTGAGCTACCAGAGTATTTGTTGAGAGATGTAGGGATTACACAGGAACAAGTTGATAAGGAACTGAAAAAATCGTTTTGGGAGTGAGTGGGAGTGTTAGGGGAGGGACTGGCTAATCTAAGGTTGAGCGTACTTTGCTGCCAAAAAAGGAGCCATAATGGCTCCCTCTCGATTTTAATTATTCTTCCCAAACCACCAATTTATCTTTCGGCCAGTTATGACCAACTTCATGGTATTTCTGCTCAAGGATATGTCGCTTGATTTTGAGAGTCGGGGTTAACACGCCATTCTCAATGCTCCATGGTTCCTTAATCATCAATACACCTTTGATCTTCTCGTGTGAACCAAGCTGCTCGTTCATTTTCTCGATAACGCGCTTTGTCGTTTTCTCATAGCGAGCTCGATCGAAATTAGGGAAGTCATGCGGTACCACAAGTAGGATTGGACCAGGTAGGCCAAGACCTATCAAACACATCATTTCTACGCGGCTGTACTCAAACAGTTTGTTTTCGATTGGTACAGGGGCAACAAACTTACCTTTAGCGGTTTTAAAGGTATCTTTCTTACGCCCACGAATCGTTAGGTAACCTTCACTATCGATATCACCGATATCACCGGTATGAAGCCAACCATCCGAGTTAAAAGACTCTTGGGTTGCAATATCATTCTTGTAGTAACCAGAGAATAAGCCTTTGCCTCGAACTAGAATCTCTTCATCTTCAGCTATTTTGAGTTCGATCCCTGGACCTGCATTACCAACCGTACCAATTTTATCGGCTCTGAATGGGTAATTGAGCGTGCTGTAGGCGAAAGACTCTGTCATGCCCCATGCCTCGGTAATGTGCAGGCCAACGCTCTCATACCATGCGAGTAGAGCAGGTGATACAGGGGCAGAACCACATCCAAGAACGCGAGCTTGGTCTAACCCTAAGCCATCAGCAAGTTTCTTCTTAATGATGTTGTTGATAAACGGAATCTTCAGTAAGAAGTTCAGTTTCTTCTGTGGCAATTTGTCTTGGATTCGCTGCTGGAACAGAGTCCATAAGCGAGGAACTGAAATAAACAGCGTAGGGCGATGCATTTTCACATCATCAATAAAGGTGTCTAAAGATTCAGGGAAAGCCGTAACCACGCCCCCCATTACTGAAGAACCAAAGATGTAAACGCGTTCTGTAATATGAGCAAGCGGTAGGTAAGAAAACAGGCGATCGCCAGGTTGGATCCCAATATGGTCAATCAACCTTTGAACAGACCAAGTAAACGCGCCGTAGGTGAGCATTGCGCCTTTTGGTAACCCTGATGTACCCGATGTATAAACAAGTGACATCAGCTTATCGTCGTGATGCTGAGGGCGTTTGGTTGATGGTTCATGTGTCTCAATGAGCTTCTCGAAAGTGTGTTGGCACTTCGCTGCGCTGTCGTATGGCAGTGAAATACTCACCAAGCTCGGATTGTCATCAAGTACTTTTTGAGTGGCTTTAGGATCGTCAAGCTTACCTGCAATCACAATTTTACATTCACTGTGTTCAATACAGTATTGAATGGTATCTGCACCCGCTGTAGGAAAGATTGGGACGCTGACAAAATCTCCTAACATCATGGCAAGATCGCAGATGAACCATTCTGCACAGTTTTTCGATACGAGAGCGACTCGATCGCCAGGTTGGGCTCCGAGTCCTTCTAATGCTGACGCTAATTTCAGTGCTTTGTCGGCTACTTCTTTATAAGTAAATTCGACAAATTGGCGGTTAATAATCTGTTTCAAATAGACTTCATCTGGGCGTTCTTCTGCCCATTTTAAAATCATGTCATTGGGTGTAGGGAGAGCTGTTGCTTGTTCTTGGCTAAACTCGTTAGGCTGAATCATTGTCTAACTCCATGTTTTTCGCTAAGTTATTTTTGGTTATTTTTGTTAAAATCATGTTAAATGTACCATGATTTTTTCTTTTAGGGAGTAAAATTAGCGTTTTCTGTTATCTGTGCAGGCACGTCTGTAGCTTGCAGGGGTTACCCCCGTCCTTTTCTTAAAAATTCTTGAAAAATACGACACATCCTTGTAGCCACATTGATAAGAAATTACAGCTATTTTTGATTCGGTATCCGCCTCAATCAACTTTTTGGCTAACAGTATTCGTTTATCGCACACAAAGTCTCTAAAGCTTACTCCAAAGTGTAGATGAAACTTTTTAGAAAAATAGGTTGCTGAACAGTGACATTTTTCAGCTATGTCCGTTTCTCTTATTTCCTTGTTAATGTTATCCATAACAAAATTAACAACTTCAGAAGTAAACTGCTTGGTCGGCTCCTGGTTGTTGCTATTCATGTCTCTATCGAGGTCGAAGTGTGCTTCAAAGATATGCTGTGTTTTACTCTTTAATTCTTCGAAGGCACTGGTCAGATGATTGTTACTCGTTTCTATAATGAAAAATATATTCTTATGATTTCGAATGATATTAGGTATCTCAAATGGAGAAATTAAAACTATCCGCTTGTTTAGGTTTTTACAAATAGATAATGCCATGGTAAGTAATTGAATTTCACTTTCTCTATTTAAAATGAAAAATACAATTCTTACATCTAAGTTACTGATAACTGATATATCTTGTTGAAAATTTTCCACAGGGAAGTAGCGACTAATTTTATTTATAATAATTGAATTAAACTCGCTATCTATATCTGATAGCAGTGGTGTTATTAATTTCATTTCTACTAAACCTGTATCATATATAAAGGGCCAGATGTGAAAATTTAGAAATAAGGGAGTTATTACAGAGATTAGAAGTACAACAAAAAAGTGCAAGTAAATGGCAAAAAAATCCTAACCGAATGTGTGACTCACCTCTAGATTTACTTTACAGGTAAACGAAGCCTGTTATGAAAATCAAGGAGAGGTTGTCATGGGTAAGTTTTTGAATAATTGCAAAGAATTCATGAAAGATGAAGAAGGGTTGACCGTTGTCGAATACGTAATCGGTGCGGCATTGTTGGTAATAGGTATTGCAACTCTGTTTAACAGCTTGGGTACGCAACTCGAAACTAAACTGAATACTACTATCGGTAAGATTAAAGAGCCAGCATAGTTAGCAGTATTCTGAACATTATTATTGAGTACGTTTTAGGCCATTTATTGAGTGTGTGAATTTAATATATGTTAAATGAACCTTCTGTTTTTTGGGTGTTATTAATTGCAGTTTCGGTATGCGATGTTGAGAAGCATCGCATACCAAATAACATGTTAATTCTATTTTTATTTGTGTATTTTTTGTCGATGTTTAACCGCAATTACACCTTTGATGTTTTTTTAATGTCCTTAGTTGGATTCTTGGTATTTTTTTGTTTTGGATTACTTTTATATTTTGTAAGAGCTATGTCAGCGGGAGATGTGAAGCTATTAGGTATTGTGGGTATGTATCTCGGGTGGGGACAATTACTTGATGCGTCGTACTATATCTTACTTTCTGCTGGAGTTATCGGGACTTTCTACCTGCTATATAACTTTGCCAATTCGAGTAATTTCACTGTTAAAGATTATTTTGAAAACAAGTTGATCGCGCTTGGTGGAGTCGCCCCTGTAATAGATAAAAGTGCGAGTTTTCATGCTAGGTATTCAAATAAGGTGACGATGCCTTTTGCACCCTCTGTTGTTATGGGATTGGCGATGTATAGCTACTTTACTTGAACCTGTTGTTGGTTAGCTTTATGGAGAGGAATAATATATGGATATTATAGGGCGTACTGCTCCAACAACTTTGAAACCTCAAATATCAGCCCCTACTGTTCCAACATCTCTTGATATGCTGGGTGTTCCTGAAGTTGTTATAGAAAACCTTGTGTTGAAGCACCTTTCAGCCTATCCCAAATCGGATGTGTTAGATCTTTCTAACTATTTGTGTGTTGTTACCCATATAGTGGAAAGTGCTCTAGCCGTTTTGAGGAAGAAGTCATTAATTGAGGTGTTTCAACCTACCTCAGACCTTTCTCTTTCATCAGTCTCCCATAGTCATGTCCGTTACTCCCTTTCTGAGAAAGGATTTGAAGAAGCTGATCTTGCCTTTAAACGTGACGCTTATTTAGGGCCAGCCCCAGTTTCTCTTGAGCAATATAGTGAGGTGGTCAAGCAGCAAGACCTTAGGGCTGAGCTCGTGACTCGTCCACATGTCGAGGCGGCGTTAAGTGATGTCTATGGCATCGATAAAATGATTTCCGTCCTAGGGCCGGCAATAAACTCAGGGCGAGCCCTTTTGTTATATGGGCATGCTGGTACTGGTAAAACCTTTGTTGCTAGCCGTATTGTCAACGCTTTGCACACTTCGGTGTTTATTCCTTATGCCGTCTATGCGCTTGGCAATATCATCAAGGTTTTCTCTGCACAACACCATAAACCTTTAGATAGAAACGGCAGTACCAAAGCTATCTCGCTAAAAGATCAATACGATAAGCGCTGGCTTAACTGTGAGAGACCGAATATCCAGGTCGGTGGTGAGCTCACCATGGATATGCTTGAGGTGAATCACTCAGAAAACAGTCGAGTCTGGTTAGCCCCGGTACAGATGATGGCAAACAATGGAATTTTCGTGATAGACGATCTTGGCCGTCAACCTATGCCTGTAGACACATTGCTGAATCGATGGATTGTACCGATGGAGTATTCCTTCGACTATTTGTCGCTGCCTAATGGTCAGCAGATAACGATGCCATTTGTATTAACTCTTGCCTTTTCTACCAATCTAAACCCCAAGAAAATAAGCGATCCTGCCTTTTTACGTCGTTTGGGTTACAAGATTGAATTCAAGCCACTTAATCAGCGAGATTATGAAGCTTTATGGATGAGTGTCGTTGCTGATAAAGAGGTAGAGCTTCAAGACGGGTTTTTTGAGCGTTTGTCTCAAATGCACACGCTTCTAAAAGTGCCACTTTTCCCATGTTTACCGAAAGATCTCGTTGGTATAAGCAAAGACATTCTTTCGTTTGAGCAACTCCCACCTGTTATCACATTCGATATTCTTTCCATGGCATGGAAAGTTTATTTTACCTCTGATGGACATGAGGAATAACACATGAATAAGAGTCAAGTTTTCCTACTGTTTTTACTGTCCGTAGTATTCGGCTTAGCGGCTGTATTTTTTGCTAAGCAGTGGATGGATGATCAAGTTCAGCCAACCGTTGAAGTTGAAACGGTCGAGCGTCACCCCGTTGTTGTCGCATCACAAGAAATTGAAGCCGGAACTATTATCGAGGATCAGTTTTTAACCACCAGATTGATGGAAGTTGATTGGATTAATGAAAATAACTATTCGGATAAAGCGGATCTGATTGGCAAGGTTGTTGCGAATACTATCTATGCCGGAGAGGTGCTTCACAAGTTACGATTTACTGTACCTGGAGAAGGGTCAACATTGGCTGCTCTTATCCCTGAAAATAAACGTGCGGTAACGATACGTGTTGATGATGTAATTGGTGTCGCGGGTTTCTTATTACCTGGGAATAAGGTTGATATTCTCAATACCGTTTCTTACGGAAAAAACTCTGCAGCGACTCAAACAGTATTAAAAGACATTAAGGTTTTGGCTGTCGACCAAACGGCTAAAACGAAAGAAAACAGTCCGATTATTGTACGAGCGGTAACACTTGAGATGACGCCGAAAGAGGCAGAGAAACTTCTCACGGCTAAAAGCAAAGGCGATATTCAGCTGACTTTGAGAAACCCACATGAAGTTGAGAAAAAAGTGGTTCGTCGATATGTGCCTAGACCGAGTGTTACCATTATCAAAGGTACAGAAACATCTAATGTGCGCGTCAAGGATTGAGGTGAAATATGAGAATATTAATTGCGTGTGTTTTGAGCCTGATTTGTATTTCGACGGCCAGTGTAGCGGCGTTACAAACGGGAAAAACAGTCACGGTTCCACATCATAAATCTACGCATGTCGTGCTGTCGGGAAAAGCGGCGAAGGTTTCTCTTGGTGATCCTGAAGTTTTAGATATTGTAATTTTAAAATCAAATGAAGTGTTTTTAATTGGTAAAAAATTAGGTGCGACAAACCTAATGGCTTGGGACTCTCGAGGTCGGTTGATTGAGTCTATTAACATTGAGGTTACTCATGATCTTAATAGCCTCAAAGCTAAATTATATGAGTTCCTTCCTGATGAAACTATCGAAGTTCACAGTGCGCAGAACCGTCTATTATTGAGCGGTCAGGTCAGTAACCAACAACAAATGAATGTGGCGATGCGAATCGCAGAAACCTATTCGTCAGGGCAGGCTGCTGACGCATCAAAAGAAAGTGGAAGTGAACAAGCTGCCGCAACCGGTGTTATTAATTTGATGTCGATCGGAGGGGCTCAGCAGGTGATGTTAGAGGTGACGGTTGCTGAGGTTCAAAGAAGCTTGGTAAGAAAGTTTGATGCGAACTTCCATTTCTTCCAAACCAGTGGATCTGACTTTTCTTGGGGGGCGTCTTCAGTCCCTGCCGGTGTGTTAGGTGCAACCCCTATTTTCAATATTCCTACCTCTACTGATTACGGTATTTTAGGTTCTTTCATTGATAGTAATACATTGTTTACTTTCGCATTGGACGTAGCAAAACAAAATGGTGTGGCAAAAGTCTTGGCTGAACCGAACTTAACCGCACTAAGCGGTTCAAAGGCTGAGTTTTTAGCGGGGGGAGAATTTCCAATTCCGGTGCCTGACGAAGATGGTATTACCATTGAATATAAAGAATATGGTGTAGGGCTGAAATTCATCCCAACGGTTCTTAGTGATAAAAAAATCAACCTGAACTTGGCTGTTGATGTGAGTGAAATTGCGAATAGTAGCTCGCTAACGATTGATCCTGGTACTACCAACGCGACTTACTTCATTCCACCTATTACGCGTCGTAGTGCATCTTCAACTCTTGAGTTAGCAGATGGCCAGACTATCGGTATTGCAGGTTTACTGAGTGAGAATGTGAGAGATATCAGCAACAAGATGCCAGGCTTTGGTGATGTGCCGATTTTAGGTCAGCTTTTCAATAGCCAAGAGTATGTATCTGGCGAAACCGAACTGGTTATTCTTGTTACTCCTCGACTCGCTAAACCTATTGACCGAACGAAAGTGACGTTACCAACTGATGCCTTTGTTGATCCTAATGATTTGGAATATTACTTGTTAGGCCGAAGCGCTTACATCGCTGAACCGTCTGAATCTGATTCAGAACAATCTCAAGCTTCACAGGATATATCACCGACCGATGGTGGTAGCGAAGGCTCATTTGGGCATGATTTATAAGGGGATAGATATGACTAAAATAATGATGATCTTTCTCACAATGTTATTGGTTGGCTGTGCGAACGATGCTCGTTTAGGGCACTCGGTAGCACTAGTGAAAACAGAGCAAACGTATAACCCTAATGCGACCCAAGAGAATTTACTCGAAGTACCTGATGGTACAGGGGAGCGGATGCAGACTGGTTACGACAGATATGTAGGCAGAGGTGAAAATGATCTGTCCGGAAGTAGTAGCCAGATCTTAGAAGAGTTTAACTAAATCTGGAGGTACTCATATGTTGTATCGAGTATCACAAAACCCTAAAAAGCAACAAGGCTTAGTAGTGATAATGATTACTGCTGCCATGTTAGTTTTCTTAGCTGTCTCAGCGCTAGCTATAGACATAAACCATATGGTTGTAAATAAAACGCGCTTACAAAATGCAGTCGATTCTGCAGCGTTGGCTGCCGCAACCATATTAGACAATAGTAAAGATAAAGATGCTGTAGACGCAGAAGTGGGTACGGCACTCAATGCCATGGCTGCTTCAACAGGGAACCAAGAAATTGATTTCTCGACCGCTTCTATAAGCATTGATTATTCGAATGACCCACAGGATTTTACTGGCACGGCGACGTTCGGTGCAAATGAAGATGTTTATGTGCGAGTTCGCGTAGATGCACTAGAGATGGATGAGTTTTTCATTCAACTGTTTGGTCTTGATAAGGCAGTATCAGCAAGTGCCGTTGCTGGCCCCAGTTCAGGTCAAGATGTAGTTAATAACGTTGTACCCATTGGTGTGTGTATTGGTGATGGCACTTCGGATAACGATATTGATCCAGAAGACGGCTTTCACGATGAGACCGGTGAAGAGATAACCAATGTATTTGGCTATGAGGTAGGGACGGTTCATGCCTTGAAGGTGGGAGATAATAGCTTATCTGAAATGGGCAATGGTAATTACCACCTGTTGGACTTTGGTTCCGGTGGTAAAACAATCAAAGAAGGTTTAGGGGGGAGTTATGATCAGCCAGTTAAAATTGGTGAAGATATCACAACTAAACCTGGCGGCACGGTTGGCCCGACAGGCGATGGCTTAAATACTCGTTTTGGTGATTATGGCGGTGGCTTATCGGCATCTGATTACCCTTCAGATTATGTGACCACAGAACCTACCAATGAAATTACGATTGATGCCAGTACGGGAGAGATCGATTCTGACGGAAGTTATACCTATGCTCAATATGAGTCAGAGACCAATGCCTGTATAGCAAGTGGCGGTTCTGGGTGCGCATCTAATGGTGTTGCTTGGAGAAGAATTTTGCCCATTCCTATGGTTGATTGCTCAGGTAAAAGTGGCGGTGCAACCGACTTTACCGTGAACAAAATTGGCTGCTTTTTCTTGTTGCAAAAAGCACCAACTAACAACTCAGGTACACCCGCCGTTTTTGGTGAGTTTATCCACTCTTGCAGTGTTGCTGGTGGATCAGGTAGTACAACGTCGACAACGGAAGGGACTTATAAGATTGTTCTATATAAGGACCCCGATAGTGGGGAGTCTTGATCATGAAGCAATCTAATAGATTTCAACAAGGTTTGGCTGCAGTAGAGGTGGTCATCGTGACTCCCGTCTTACTGTTTTTTCTAGTCTTAGTTCTAGAACTTGGCAATATTCTTATTCACTATAATGTGATATCGAAGTCAGTACAAAATGGCGCTCGATATGCGGTTAGTGAGGTGTATGGAACCATTGGTGGAACCATCGCACCGACATCTGAAATCCAGAATGTCGTGGTCTATGGTCAGAACAGCGTGGGGACGGCAGTACTATCTTCATTGACGACTTCGGATGTGACCGTAACCCCGCCTTCAGGCGACAGTTATGTACGAGTCAGTGTGATTTATAACTATGTTCCACTCTTCTTGTCTATTCCCTTTTCGAATGAGAGTTTTGCTGTTCCATTAAGTGTGACTTCGGTGATGAGGGTATTGTGATGATAAAGTCAAAAAAACGTATCAAAGGGCTTGCCATCATCGAATTCACATTAGTGTCTTGGCTTATTTTTCTATTAATTTTCCTGATTTTAGCGTTAGGTGTTTACATGTTTTCGCTGCAAATGGTCAGTGAGGCGACTAGGAAGGCTGCTAGGTTGGCGACGGTCTGTTACGTCTTAGATAGAGATAATATTGCTGGAATGGTGGTGGATGATATTCCTCTTGTTGGGTTTACTAATGCGAACTTAGAAGTGGCTTACTTAGACGCGAGCGGGGGAGAGATTGCTTCTGATTTTGAAGCGAACTTTGGTGATATTAAATTTGTGCGTGCTAGGGCTACGGGTTATGGCATTCAGCTAATCAGTAACCTAAGCTTTCTAGGAAATAATGGATTTCTAGCCGCCCCTGCGTTTGAAACAATATTACCAGCTGAAAGCTTAGGTGTGGTTAGGGCGGACTCTGAAAAAAGGAATCGGTGTCCATAAGTTATTTATTACGGGAGTAGCGGTATGGGGGAAGCGATCAAAATAACGCCGAATGAAAACGATAAGGATATGACGCGTTTGAAAACGAATCTAAAGGTTTGGTTAGCCTACAGCACTGACGCCTTTCATTCGCATATGAGCCAAGAGCTCAAAAAGTGTCGAAATGTTCATGTAACGTCGTTTTCTCTTGCGGCAATGAGTGAAGAGTACTTAAAAAGTGCGGATGTTCCAGAGCTTATTTTCGTTGAAGCTCACGGGAATTGGGCGCAAAAAATGGTTGAGTTGCAAGGGTATGATTTGTCTTTAGAAGACAAGGACTTGTCTTTAGTTGTGCTCGGTGATGAAAGTGATAATGGGTCACTAAAAATCGCACTTCGCTTAGGGGCATCAGATTTTTTGTCTCACAATGTAACTCTATCGGACTTACTGCCACTGTTGAAGAAAACGGCCTCTGAAAAGCTTGAGAACTCCAGTTACGGAGAGTTTATCTTGTTTTTGAACACCAAAGGAGGGATGGGGGCAACCACTTTAGCGTTAAATACTGCCATTGAGATGGCCACGCAGAACCCTAACGAAGTACTTTTACTCGATATCGATCTTCAATTTGGCGTGATACCTGATTATTTGAACATAACACCCACTTATAGTGTTTCGGATGCGATCAACAGTTCTAATGATTTGGATGAAATGTCTTTGGGGTCATTGGTAAACAAACATGAATCGGGTCTCCATGTTCTAAGCTTTAAGCATGAAAATAACGCAGATGATTTCGAACAGGCTCAGAAAATTGGCAGATTACTTCCAATTCTGCGTCGTTTTTACCCTTATGTGATCATTGATCTGTCTAGAGGCTTAGACCACGTGTTTGCATCAGCAATATCACCTGCGACGAAAGTACTTTTGGTTTTGCAACAGAGCTTAGTGTCAGTAAAAAACACAAGTCGACTAATTAAATCTCTGAAATTTGAGTACGGCATACAAAGCGACTCAATAGAGGTCATTCTCAACCGTTATGAAAAGCGACATTCAATTAAGTTAAAAGATGTAGAGCAGGCGGTGGGTAATCACAATATACATCTTATGCCTAACGATTTTAAAGTTGCGCTGGAGAGTGCCAACTTGGGGCAGCCGTTAGTTCAGTCGAGAAAGAAAAGCTCTATTACTCGCTCTATCATCGATTTGTCTCATGTTCTATCACCACCAGAACAAGAAGAGAAAGGGTGGCTGAAAAAGTTGTTTTCATAATGGGTTGATGAAAAGTAAACACGAGGGATTGTGATGTTCTTTAAACGAAAAAATGTAAATCCAGAGTTTGAAAAAAAAGTAGAACAGATTTCGCATGATTCAGAAGATGCCAATCCTGTTGAACGTTTATCAAGTGCTGAGACATCCAGTCACTCTCGGACAGAAGCGAGCGTTGAAAAGGAGAAAGCGATCGATGAAGCTCGAAAAGTACTGGAGCAAGAATTATCAATCAAACACTTCTTTCATAAGCAGTTGCTTGAAACGTTAGACTTAGGGTTACTTTCGAGCTTGGAGAAAGAGCGTGCTAAGTTAGATTTGCACGAAGCTATTGTTCAGTTGATGGCTGAAGATGGTAGCCATGCTTTAAGTGCAGAAGGTCGAAAAAGGGTCATCAAACAAATCGAAGATGAGGTTTTTGGTCTTGGTCCGTTGGAGCCTTTGTTAGCCGATCAAACGGTCTCAGATATATTAGTCAATGGTCCTAAGAGCGTTTATGTGGAGCGAAGAGGCAAACTTGAAAAGACGCCCTATACTTTTCTCGATGATCGCCACCTAAGAAATATTATCGATCGCATAGTAAGTCAGGTAGGACGCCGAATCGATGAGTCATCACCTATGGTAGATGCGCGCTTGGTTGATGGCTCACGTGTTAATGCGATTATCCCACCTCTCGCACTTGATGGTCCTTCTGTTTCTATCCGTCGTTTTGCTGTGGATCGCTTAACGATGGATAACCTTATTGACTACAATTCAGTTTCACCCCAAATGGCTAAGTTTGTTGAAGCTGCAGTAAAAGGCGAGCTCAATATATTGATTTCAGGTGGTACAGGTTCAGGAAAAACCACCACGTTAAACATATTCTCTGGCTTTATTCCACGTGATCAACGAATTATTACCATAGAAGACTCGGCGGAATTACAACTTCAACAACCTCATGTCATTCGTTTAGAAACTCGCCCTGCAAACCTAGAAGGTAAAGGCGAAATCAGCCAGCGAGAGCTCGTAAAAAATACCCTGCGTATGCGCCCCGACCGAATCGTGGTTGGTGAGGTTCGTGGTAGCGAAGCGGTTGATATGCTAGCTGCGATGAACACGGGCCATGACGGCTCACTTGCTACCATTCATGCGAATACCCCTCGTGATGCCTTGAGTCGTGTCGAAAACATGTTCTCGATGGCTGGGTGGAACATATCAACCAAAAACTTACGAGCTCAAATAGCTTCGGCTATCCACCTTGTTGTTCAAATGGAACGACAAGAAGATGGTAAGCGTCGTATGGTGAGTATCCAAGAGATCAACGGCATGGAAGGTGAAGTGATTACGATGTCTGAAATATTCCGTTTTCAGCGTAAAGGTATTGATGAAAGCGGCAATATTATCGGTTATTTCACAGCAACGGGGGTTGTGCCTCAATACCATGACCAGTTAGTCAAACGTGGACTCGATTTGCCTTTCGAGCTCTTTAGTGAGGCCAAAGGCTAAGGAGAGATTATGGACAATGTAAGCGTTTCATTAGGTCTATTATTCATTGCGGTGCTTTTTATCTCTCAAGCTTTGTTGTTACCTGCTGCAGGGAAAAAAGCGAAGCACAAAGAGTTGTCTCGACGTTTGAAAGAGACGCAACGTAATATCGATGCAGAGAGTTTGTCATTATTAAAAGAACACTATAACAAAGATTTATCTCCAGTAGACCGCAAGTTAATCGTCATTCCATATTTTGCAGGCTTAAAGAAAATGCTAGAACTCGCCGGCTTTAAATTGGCATTGAGCCGCTTTTTACTGATTATTTCTCTTTGTGCTGTATTGCTCTCATTGATATCGATAATGACCAACCAAGTATGGTTCATCAGTGTTGGGGCGTTCATTTTTGTTTGGGTTGTCGCCTATCTATTTGTGCAAAATCGAGTGACTTACCGAATGGCTCAGTTTGAAGAACAGCTTCCTGAGGCTTTAGATATTATTCGACGTGCATTGCAAGCCGGACAACCGTTGGTTCAATCATTTAACGAGGTTGGCGAAGAGCTCCCTGATCCTATAGGAGCCGAGTTTAAGAACACTTATAACTTGCTCAACTATGGTTATGACTTACGTTTGGCAATTTTACAAATGGCAGAGCGAGTCCCAACCGTTTCAATGCTAGCTTTTTCTAGCGCAGTGATGTTACAGAAAGAGACTGGGGGTAACTTATCTGAGAATTTGCAAAAGGTATCTGAAGTGCTTAGAGCTCGTTTTAAACTGGAAAGGAAAGTAAAAACGCTCTCTGCTGAAAGCCGTTTATCAGCATGGATCTTAACGTTATCACCCTTTGGTTTATTTTTTGCTATGAGAGTGGCTAGCCCTGAATACATCGAACCACTTTACAAAGATCCTCGAGGTCTATCGATGGTCAGTGTCGGTATTGTTCTTTTGGCTATCGGTGCCTTGTGGATTAAAAAGGTCATCAACATAGAGATTTAACCTATGGAATTATTAAATATTGAAGTTTGGAAGCAGATGTTAGAAGAGTTTGGGGTCAGCTCTCAGATGGTTATCTATTCGATGATTTTGCTTACAACAGTCTTGTTAACACTAACGCTTGGATTTCTTTTTTTAGGAGCTCGTTCTCCTTTGGACAAGAAACTGAGACAGATATCAGAAGACGGGGCGCCAACTGGCAGAAAACCATACGACTTCTCGAATACGTTAGAATCATTAAGCCCTTTTTTAAGTAAAGGTAATAAAAAAGATAATGAAACTTACTCGGAAAAGTTGATGCATGCCGGGTTCCATGAGAAACGTTCATTATCGGTTTTCTATGCGTTGAAGGTTTTATCTAGCTTGGTAGGTATCGTCGCTGCTTTTATGGTTTATTACATCGCGTTGGGCGGAGACTATAATAATTTACTCATCATGACCTGTGTTTTTCTTGGTACATTCACACCGAATATGATTCTCAGTAAGCTACAAAAAGAGCGTCAGAAAAAAATCAGAAACGGTGTTCCTGATGCATTAGACCTTCTTGTTGTATGTACCGAGTCTGGATTGGGCTTTAATGCAGCTCTTGGACGTGTTGCATCAGAGCTCTATGTCTCTCAGCCGGAACTTGCGGATGAACTAGAGACTGTGTTTGCTAAAATCCAAGCGGGTGTCACTATGCCTGATGCGCTTAGACAGCTTATCGAGCGAACCGGTTTAGTCGAATTGGAAGGTTTGGTTTCTTTGCTTTCTCATGCATCGAGAATGGGCGGAAGCTTAGCGCAAACGCTCCGTGACTATACTGAAGATTTTAGAGATAAGCGTCAGCAAGCCGCTGAAGAAATCGCGGCGAAAATACCGACTAAAATGTTATTCCCCATGTTGATATTTATTTGGCCTTGTTTTTTCATTGTCGCACTTGGCCCTGGACTCTTGATTGTAATGGACGCATTGAGTGCGCCGGGAGCAAGTTTATGATTTTATACAATAAGTTTCTTCTTCTATTATTGCCATTTTTGCTACTTGGTTGCGCATCTTCTGATGAACCAACCAACCAATTTGATGCCGAATTGTATTCGGGTAAACCAATCGATAGTTTGACTAGTGATGATCCACCGCTAAATGAAAAAGAAGCAATCATGCGCGGTGACATTGCTCTGCGAGACAACAATATAGACTTGGCGTTGTATGAATACATACGCTCTTTGTCTTTCCCTGAAAAAGAGTTTCACGATAAAACTCTGTTCACTATTGGCCAAATACATTCGTCTCGCGGTAACTATGCGTTGGCCGAGAAAGCTTACCTTGCAGCGCTAGATTTTAACCCTGCCCACACTGAAGTGCTGGAACAGTTAGGTGTGCTATACACCAAACAACGTCGTACAGATGAAGGGCGGAGTTATTTCTTTAAAGCGATTAATTCAGACCAAATTCGTTTAAAAAGCAGTGAAACTATCCAGAATTACCAAGCATTGAACCAAAGTGAAGTGGCCAGTTTGAAGGTCGATAGTATGTCTCCTGCATTGGCTTATATGGGGATTGGGGTACTGGAAGATGTTGACGGTAAGCATCAGATTGCACAAGAGTACTTTAAAAAGTCACTGACGATAGATAAAAGTTCAGTCAAAGCTTTGTTGAATATGGGCTATTCTCATTACATGTACGGTAACTACAAAGAAGCCTATCAATACACGCGTTCAGCTTTAGAGTTGGATCCGAATAATGAAAAAGCTCAGAATAATCTGGCACTTATTTATTTAGCGTCTGGGGATATTAAAAAAGCAACCAACGTATTCATGAGGCATATGGAAGCTCCGGAGGCGTTGAATAATGTTGGTTATTTCCTAATATTACAAGGAAAGCCCGATCAGGCGGTTCCATATTTACAACAAGCTATCGATAAAAAATCATCTTACTATAAAGTGGCTAATGAAAACTTAAACAGAGCACTAGCGGAAGTGAGAGAGATGGAACAATAGGGATTTGATTTTGGCTCAATGAAAAGGATATTCATATTGCCTAAAAGCGAAAGCTTTAATAAAGATATCATTGCAATTTCTGCTCTTTGGCTAGTTTGTGCCACAGTGATATTTTTTTATAAGTGGGAAAGCGTTTCAATACTCAACTTGAATGACAATGACGACTATATGCGTTTTGTTCAGTTTCAAGAGTGGATGAAGAACGGCCATTGGTATCTAGAGCCGATGAGCAACTTCAATACCGCTGATGGTATTATTATTCATTGGTCTCGATTTCCTGACCTAATACTATCTTTAGTCGCTTTCCCATTGCTATTTATGGTCGATGACAGTATTGCGTATGCAATCTCAATTTCTATTGTCCCATTGTTTTATTTGTTGTTTTACGCACTGTCATGTTTTTATTTATGTGAGCATTACTTTGGAGGTAAGTATCGCTTCATAAGCATGATGTTCGCTATTTCTTCCCCTTCAATTATTCATTTCTTACCCGGTTCTATTGATCATCACAATATTCAACTTATATTAGCAACACTGTTTCTGTCTTTAACACCTATTACTATTCACAACCTTAAACAATCATGGCGTGTTTACGCTCAATCTGCTTTTCTGTCTTTATCGTTGTGGACAGGAATGGAGAATATATTGTTATTTATGGCTTTCTTTGTCATTTATACGGTTTATTGCAGCTTTTTTCATAACGGATGGTTTAGTTACATCTCCAAGCTATACGTAACTTGTACTATTTTTTCTATTTTTGCTGTTTTATTAAATAGACCTTACGATGAGTTTTTTGTTTTAAAATATGATGAAATATCATTCATTCTCATTATTCTTTTTCTTAGTGGTTGGGTGTTTGTTAATATTTACAATCGATTGGCTAATGATGACATGAGCTTAAATAAAAGAATGTTATTGTTTGTTTCCCTTGGTTTGTTGTGTTTGTTTCCTGTTGGGATTCTTTATCCCTCGCTGACCAGTGCTTTGTTTATTGATTACCCACCGATACTTAAACTTTATTGGCTAGATCAGGTCACCGAGGCTAAATCTGTAGTTGATTACATAGAAATTAAAGGTTTTTTTTCTGTTGATAACTATGCCTTACTATTGGCACCCGCTATTCTATACCCAGTTTTAAGAATTAAAAATCACCACTGTACAGTACTGTATCTCATATTCATGTTTAATTTAGCTCTTGCGATATTTTGGCAGGTTAGAGTAATAAGGTTGTGCTTTGTTTTAGCTGCACCTTTTCAAGCATATTTTATTATTAAACTATCTGAATATGTCAGATCCACAATATTAAAAATCATCATTATTTTTTCTGGATCTCCGTTATCGGTAGCATTTTTCATTATTGCATTGTCTCCAACAGGGGAAATTACCACTACCTTTGATGATGAATACAAGTCACCAAGTATCTTTAATGTACTAAAAGATAACGGTATCAATTCACATACTATCCTTTCTGGAATAGAAACTGGCGCACCTGTATTAGCTAAAACGAACAACAGTATAATTGCTGCTCCTTATCATAGAAATATTGTGGGCAACCAATTTTTAATCGAAGTGATGTTAGAAGAGAACATGTTTCTGGCAAGAAAAAAAATAGTAGATAAAAAGGTTGATTATATATTGATCGGTAATGATCCTCACTTATCTCTCCTCAAGAATTCTGGAAGCGAGGACTCTTTAATTAGAAGGCTTTATGGAGATAACATTCCTGCTTGGCTAGATGTTACATACGATGGAATTGAGGATGGTTACCGAGTTTTTAAAGTAAGGAGTGAGCATGAATAAACAGAAAGTAGCAATATTACTCCCATGTTATAACGAAGCCGGAGCCATTGGCGAAACGGTTACCTCTTTTCAACAAGCCTTACCTGATGCATCCATTTATGTTTACGACAATAATTCAACCGACAACACGGTCAACGAGGCGTTACAAGCAGGGGCGATTGTGCGACATGAGCCTCGCCAAGGTAAAGGGGAAGTCGTGAGGCGGATGTTCTCTGATGTTGAGGCTGATGTTTATGTGATGGCTGATGGCGATGACACTTACGATGCGTCAGTGTGCCCGGTGTTGATCGAGCAATTAAATAATGAAAAGCTCGATATGATTATTGGAAGTCGCGAGCGCTCTTCTGGTGCATATCCTAAAGGACATATCCTTGGCAACAAGATGTTTTCATCACTGATTAACTTAGCATTCAATGCACAATTGAATGATGTATTTTCTGGCTATCGAATTATGAGCCATCGATTTGTCAAAACCGCACCTATCTTCAGCGATGGGTTCCAAATAGAAACAGAGCTCACCGTGCATGCGTTACACCATAATATGTCAATCAAAGAAGTCTCAACTCAATACCAATCTAGGCCGGAAGGGACTTCCAGTAAACTGAACACCTTGAGTGATGGCTTCAAGATCCTCAACTTTATCTTGTTCTTATTGAGAGATGTAAAACCAATGTTTTTCTTTGGCGTGCTCTCGATATTGCTTGGTCTTATTTCATTGAGCTTAGGTATTCCCGTTATTGTTGAATTCGTTGACACGGGTTTAGTGGCAAGGCTACCTACAGCTGTTTTGTCTAGCTCAATAGCTTTGATCGCTGTGATGTCTTTTTTCTGCGGTTTGATACTCGATAACGTATCACGAGGTAGGCGAGAGATGAGAATACTCTCTATTTTAAGATTTAAGGACGATAAATAATTAGGCTGAGGTTTTTGGCCAAGGGAGCTGCACTCGAGTGCTTGAAGTGCTAGGTGGAGTTGCAATTGTATAGTTGCTGCTGTGATGACGATTTTGATTAAAGTAAGAAGTAGGCGACTAGCTCCCCTACCTCTTACTCTCAATTATTACTTAGATTGCGAGACCGGTAATCGCACCCAATAACATGAAGATCCCCACTAAACCTACAATCGGCATCTTCACGGTTTTCAATAGCCAAACACCAACAATGATCAGAGCGAAGTCTAAGCCGCTACTCACTGCACTTGTGAAGATGGGTTGGTATAGAGCCGCAAGTAATAAGCCGACTACAGCCGCATTCACACCTGTAAGCGCCCCAGCTACTAGAGGCTTACTCGCAATTGCCTGCCAGTTTTTCAATACCCCCAGTAGTAATAAGAAGCCCGGTAAGAACACGGCGATTGTCGCCAACAAAGCGCCAGTAATTGGTGCCGATGGCATTAATACATAGCCTAGGTATGTCGCTAAGGTAAACATAGGACCAGGTACAGCCTGTGCTGCAGCATAGCCCGTTAGGAACGCATCTTGGGATAGTTGGTCACCAATACCATTCTGCAACAATGGAAGTACCACATGACCGCCACCGAATACTAAGCTGCCAGCTTGATAGAACAGACCAAATACTTCAATACCTTGAGAGTATGCACTGAACAGAGGAAGGCCAACCAACAGCGCAACAAAAATAACGAGCGGTGTTATGGAGATCTTGTGTGTTGATGGAACCGTTTTGATGTCTTGTGAGGTCAAAAACTTGCTGCCAATGATTGCGGCAAATAGAAGTACCAAGATTTGTGGCCAGATCCCAGGAAGCAACAGGAGAACCACGGCA
The DNA here is from genome assembly GCF_041468865.1 of Vibrio sp. 10N.286.52.C3. Classification (NCBI taxonomy): domain Bacteria; kingdom Pseudomonadati; phylum Pseudomonadota; class Gammaproteobacteria; order Vibrionales; family Vibrionaceae; genus Vibrio; species Vibrio sp. 10N.286.52.C3. Next base: position 26,274 of record NZ_JBFRJM010000019.1, read on the forward strand.
GTCATGACACATAAAGCGGTCGCGACTTTCGATTGGCAAAAGTTTTTGTACATGCCAAATGTGGCATCAGCAACCACCACCACTGCGAGTAGCTTCAAACCGTGAATGATTGAATTAAACAGAGGTGCTTCCAATAGTTGATTGCTCACCAAAGCTAATATCAACATTAAGATGACAGACGGGGAAGTAAAGCCGATAAACGCAGCAATCGCACCCGTTAAGCCACCTCTTTTGTAGCCAACCGCAAAGCCAACTTGGCTTGAACCTGGGCCGGGTAGAAATTGACTAAGCGCGACAATTTGCCCGTACTCTTCATCAGATAGCCAATTAAGCTTCTCAACAAAGGTTTTACGGAAGTAGCCAATGTGCGCAGCTGGCCCACCAAAGCTAATCCAGCCAAGCCAGAAAAATGTTTTAAAAATTGAAAGCATGATCGATTCCAGATAAATGTTTAGCGTAATTTATGGTGACTTGAACTATGATTCAAATTAATTGTTTTAATTATAACTATTAATGAAATAGGTTATTCTGGATGGCTGATTTTAACTGGAAAGGTATCGATCTTAACTTATTGATAGCTCTGCAAGCGTTATACAAAACGAACAGTGTAAGTAAAGCGGCTGAGCGCTGTTATGTCAGTCAGTCTGCAATGAGTCATAGCCTTCAACGACTTCGAAAGTTGTTTGATGATCCTCTGTTTGAGCGGGTAGGTAGCAAGATGGAAGCAACGGATAGAGCGATTGAATTATCCAGTACTGTCGATGCCTTGCTCAATACCATTCAATCTGAAGTACTACTCTCTAAATCATTTGATGCAACAACTTACAAAGGCAGTTGGAAGATTGGTCTTACCGATTATGCCGAGCAGATGTTTGCTCCAGTGTTGTTTGATCTCATTAAACAGTCCTCTCCTGATTCTCAAATTGCGTTGTTCAACGTAAATCGATCTAACTATCAGCAAGTCTTTGACGATGCCAAGCTTGATATGACGATAGGCAGCTTTGGTGAGGTACCAAAGCAATATCGAACAAAGCATTTGTATACGGAGCAACATGTTTGTTTACTTGATCAATCGGTTCTATCTATTGAGGAGCCGATGTCGCTAGAACAATTTGTTGCTGTCGAGCACGCGCTTGTTTCCCCTGCAGGGGCTTTAAAGACGGGAGTGGACACTCGTTTAGGGGAACTAGGTTTAAGCCGGAAAGTCGCGATATCTTCCAGTAACTTTTTAACTGTTAAGCGGCTCATTCGTGGCAGAGAACTATTGTGTATTGTCCCCAAGCTAGTCGCGCGCAAGGATATGGATAGTGAAGAAACCTTACTAGCTGTGAAGCCACCAATTGATGTTCCAGATTTTGATATCCAGCTTGTTTATCGAAAGGCAAAGCATTTAGATGATAAAAATAAACTACTTAGAAAGCTGATTACTAATGCGATCTCATCTGTGATTTCCGAATAGTTTATTGTGTCGGTTAATCGTCAAATTCATATGAATTAATTTTAGAAAAATCCGGTTTATTATAAGAACCCGACTATACTTAATTTACGACTTAAAGCAGTCGTAAAGAATAGGCTTTTTGATTTACCTAAGTAAAAAAATTGGTTATATCCTCATGATATAGCTTAAAAATCTACCAGGCTAAACGGACTTAGTTGGTCTTAAAAGCGCTAGCTCCCCCTAGCGCTTTTTTCTTTCAGTTGGATTCCGGTAATAGGCTCTGAATCCTCTTCAGCAGTTTTTCGATCTCTTGTTTTTCATAATTGGCAGTCACCTTAGATTGGCTACTTTCTCTCGCAAGCAGTGTGGTTTCGATATGATGTTGTAACAAGGCATCTTGAGAATTGGCGTTGAGCTTCTCTGCAAGTCTCACCGCTTGCTGGCCTATTTTTGTGAAATCTTGTTTGATGGTTGTAAGAGGCGGATTGAAGAATGCGCTGTCTTCTATGCCATCAAAACCGACAACAGCGACCTTGTCCGGTGCGGGTATTTGCAATTCTTGTAGTGCGCGTAAAACCCCTAATGCCATTTGATCACTGGCGACCAACACAGCATCAAACTGGATTTGTTTCGCGACGGCGTCTCGAATGCCAAGGTAGCCACTTTCTGCTTGCCAGTTTCCTTGATGTTGAAATTGTATCTGACAGTTTGCATCTGCTAGCACACCCAACCAACTCTGAAGACGGATTTGTGAGGCACTGGACTCATGAGGCCCGCTGATCAACAAGTATTTACTGCGACCATTTTCAATAAGATGTTGAGCCGCCAGCTTTGCGCCCTCGGCATGATCGCCGCATATATAGTTAACTTGGCTGTTAGAAGGGACATCAATGAAGATGAGGTTTAAGTGTTGATATTGTTCTACCAGCAATTCGGCGTCTGCACTCTTTAAAGGCACATTGAGAATGATGCTGTCGACCTGTTGGGCGATCAGTTCACGAATGGCTTCGCGGGTGTTGGTGAGGTTCGGTTCGGATACTACAGAAAAAGCGGTGCCATACCCCATATCGTGAGCCTGCATTCGTACACCGTTAGCGATCATTGCGGCGCCATGCAGTGCCATATCGAGCGTCACTAACCCTATGCTGGTGGACTTGGAACGGCTGAGCATTTGAGCCCCTTTATTGGGCACATATCCAAGCTTCTTTATCGCAGCATTCACTTTGTTTCGAGTGGATTCTGCGACATCTTGCGAACCGTTCGTCACCCTTGATACTGTTTGAGTCGATACGCCAGCCAGCTTCGCCACATCTTTAAAAGTTACACTCATCACACCGTCCATCGAATATTCCCGTCGTTCGATGAGCTTATCCAATTTAGCGAAATGAAACTCTGCTCCCTTTCAAAAAAATGTCATTTGAAACATTAAATATGTTTCCGGAAACAGTCGATCTTGTGCAAATTTTAGCAACGAATAAGTGTTTTTAGATCACGTTATTTAGCCGTTTTAGTACTAATTTCAGTCTTCAAGTTCACTATTAATTTTAGTTTATGTTTACGAAAACAATATGAGATTGGCTATGAGCGAATTTATTCATCTAACAAGTAAAAACCACAGTTTGATCATCAAATCGGGCCGTACTCCAGAGGTTCTTCACTGGGGCGCAAAGATCGCCAGTATTGATGAAGATCTTTTGTTATCAACCGAGAGACCGATCTCTCAAGCACGCCTTGATGTCGATGTACCGCTTTCTCTTTGTCCTGAATTGGGTAGCGGTCATTTTAATGCGCCGGGAATAGAAGGGCATCGTGATGGTTTTGATTGGGCACCCGTTTTTAATACCGTCCGCGTGGAAGCTCAGGTTCAGCAAGCCACTTTTGTTCTAGAAGACACCGTGTCTAAGCTTGAATTGACGGTTGAAATTAAACTGGATTACGAATCGGATGTGGTTCAAAAGCGCATCACAGTAACCAACAAAGGGGGCAGTAAATACTATTTAAATAAGCTGTCATCAACGTTGCCGCTGCCAAACCACGCCAATGAATTGATGACGTTCCATGGTCGTTGGTGTCATGAGTTCCAAACGCAACGTCAGCGTTTTGAGCATGGTGGCTTCATGCAAGAGAACCGTCGCGGCCGTACTTCACATGAAAACTTCCCTGGCATGTTTGCAGGAACGCAAGGTTTCTCAGAACAGAATGGTTTGGTGTGGGGCTTCCATTTAGGTTGGAGTGGTAACCACCAAATGCGTGCTGATGTTCGCAGTGATGGCCGCCGCTTTGTACAAGCGGGAGAGTTATTGTTAGCGGGTGAATCGATTCTAGAACCAGAGGCTACTTACCAGACACCTTGGCTCTATGGCTGTTACAGCAACTCTGGTTTGAACGGTATTGCTCAACGTTTTCAGCAGTTTGTTCGTGACAACATTATTCAATTCCCTACCGATAAACCTCGCCCTGTGCACTTAAATACTTGGGAGGGCATCTACTTCGACCATAAACCGGAATACATCATGCAGATGGCAACCGAAGCCGGCGCAATGGGTGTTGAACGATTCATTATTGATGATGGTTGGTTTATTGGTCGTGATGGCGAACGAACGGCCTTAGGCGATTGGTATCTCGATGAAGTGAAATACCCAAATGGCTTAGAACCTGTGATTGAACACGTTAACCAACAGGGGATGGAGTTCGGGTTGTGGGTTGAACCTGAGATGGTCAGCCAAGACTCAAACCTATACCGTAACCATCCTGATTGGGTCCTAGGTTTGCAAGGTTATCATCAACCGTCTGGTCGTTGGCAGTATGTTTTAGACTTGCAGAATGAAGCGTGCTTTGACTACTTGTTCTCTCGCCTTGATACGCTTCTGACTACGTACAATATCGGCTACTTAAAGTGGGACATGAATCGTGAATTAGTTCAGCCGGGCCACCAAGGTAAGGCGGCGGTGCATGGTCAAACTGAAGCCTTGTATCGTCTCGTCGATCAACTGAATCAAGCACACCCTAAAGTCGAGATTGAATCTTGTTCATCAGGCGGTGGTCGCATTGATTTTGAAATCCTCAAGAGAACACATCGATTCTGGGCATCCGATTGTAACGATGCATTGGAACGCCAAGCTATTCAAAAAGGCATGAGTTACTTCTTCCCACCAGAAGTTATGGGGGCGCATATTGGCCCTGCTGAGTGCCATTCAACCAATCGTCGTCACAGTATCAATATGCGTGGTGTCACCGCTTTGATGGGGCATATGGGTGTTGAGCTTGACCCGGTTAAAGAGTCGCAACAAGAGAAACAAGCTTTCTCTCACTACATCTCTCTGCACAAGCAGTTCCGCCATATTTTGCACTCAGGGCGCAGCTTTCGCATGGATCCTGCGGACAAAAACCAGAACATCTATGGGGTGCAGAATGATGATGAAATGCTGATCACCGTGTGTCAGTTGGCGATGCCTGAGTACGCTCTGCCATCACCACTTCGTATTAGCTGCGTGGAAGACAGTGCGCTGTATCAAGTGAAGTTAGTGGAGATGCCACAAACCAGTTTCCAACTCATGAAGCAACGCCCTCAATGGTTAGATAAAACACTGACTTTAAGCGGCGATAACCTCAAAGAGATTGGATTGACCTTACCTATTCTCGACCCAGAGTCTGCCTTGATTGTGCATCTAAAAAAGATGTGAATCTCTGACTCTGAGTACCCCTACAAATAAAAATCTAAATATAAAAATTATAATCGGCAGCGAGGTATTGCTGCCGCAATAACTCAACTTAAGGAAAACAAAATGTCTATTACCGTTCTGTTGTCATTTTTGTTATTTACTGGGTTTGTAGTCGCGTTTACCTACAACAAAGTGAAAAATGATAAAAACACCTCACAAGATGGTTTCTTTCTTGGCGGAAGAAGCTTAACCGGCGGCTTAATCGCCAGCTCACTTATCTTAACAAACTTGAGCGCCACCAGTTTCGTGGGCATGAGCGCACAAGCTTATACCCACAATATGAGTGTCATGGGCTGGGAAGTGGCCTCTGGTGTCACTTTGGTGATCATCGCTTTGATGTTAGTTCCTCGTTATTTGAAGCAAGGCATCACCACTATTCCTGATTTCTTAGAGAGCCGCTACGACATGTCGGTGAAGAAGTTTGTGACGTTACTTTTCTTGTGCCAATACGTGATCAACATTTTGCCTACCACACTTTACGCGGGCGCCGTTGTTTTGGGTGAAATCTTCGATGTTCAGGCCCTGCTTAATATTTCAGAGTTTAGCTCAATCGCGCTTATTTCGGCGACGATTGGTCTACTTGGCTTCTTTTACGCAATTTATGGTGGCCTGAAAGCGGTTGTGATTGCAGATACCATTAATGGCGTAGGCTTGATTGTTGGCGGCATGATGATCCCTGTGTTTGGTTTGATGGTACTGGGCGAAGGTAGCTTTGGTGCTGGCTTAGATATTCTGCTTTATGCCGCACCAGAGAAGCTTCAATCGGTGGGTACAGAAAGCGATCCACTGCCGTTCTCAACATTGTTTACTGGTCTGCTTTTGGTGAACTTGTACTACTGGGGTACTGATCAATCCATTATTCAACGCGCATTAGGTGCTAAAAACCTGAAAGAAGGTCAGAAAGGTGTAATCCTTGCCGGTGCGATTAAGGTTATCTCTCCGCTGTTCTTGATCATTCCAGGCATCATCGCTTTCCACATGTTTGGTGCTGATGCGGGCAACCCAGACACCATGTACACCCGTTTAGTTAATGAAGTTTTGCCTAAGCCGCTGGTGGGTTTCTTCGTTGCGGTGATGTTTGGTGCGATTTTGAGTACCTTTAATGGTGTGTTGAACAGCTCAACGACTCTGTTTGCGTTGAACGTGTATAAGCCGCTATTTGGACAAGGTAAAACAGACGAAGAGCTAGTGGATAAAGGGCGTATTTTTGGTGTTGTGATTGCGATTATCTCGGTATGTATCGCACCATTCATCATGTACGCACCAGAAGGTCTTTTCCAATACCTTCAAATGGTGGCGGGGTTCTTCAGTGTGCCAATCTTTACTATCGTGTTTGTCGGCTATGTATCTAAACGTGTACCCGCTGTAGCGGCGAAAGTGGCGTTGGTGGTGTTTGTAAGTTCATACGCAGCAATGCAGCTAGTATTTAAAACACCGATTCACTTCCTACATCAATTAGCGATTCTATTCGTAGTATGTACCGCGTTGATGTTCATCATTGGTTACTTTATGCCGCGTGAATCTGAGTACGTGATGCCAGTCAATGAGAATATTGATGTGACACCTTGGGAGTTCCGTTTCGAGGCTTCGGCTATTATTCTTTACATGGTGCTTGGTGCTTACGTTATGTTCTCGGATGTGGGTTTTGTATCGGACGATCCAACCATCATGCAAGTTTATGGCGTGTGTGGCATTGTTATGTTGCTCGGTATTTTTGGACGACTAGCAAAGCGAAAGAAAGCACTTGCGACCGCGTAGATGAGTTCGGGTAATTAAAAACGAAAACGCCGCTCTTTGGAAATAGGAGCGGCGTTTTTCGATCTTGTGAAGATAAATGGAAGGCTAAAAAGTCTAAAAAGAGAATCGAGTCCATTTCTTAGCTCGCCAGCGATAGGCCATGATGATTCCACGGAACCATTCGTCCATCGCGATTGCCATCCAAGCACCCAATACGCCATAACCCCAATGCACGCCAAGCAAATAGCTCATGGCAACCCCAATGCCCCACATGCTGAGAATGCCCATTTTGATCGGGAATTTAATGTCGCCAGCAGCCTTTAGACAAGAGATAAAGATAAGGTTAAATACTCGTCCAGCTTCAAGAATGATGGAACCTGCAATCAGTGCCGCCGTTAGCGCAATGATCTCTGGATCTTGCGTGAACAGATCGAGAATTCTGAAACGGAACACATACACCATGCAGGTGATCGCGGTTGACGCGATAAAGCCAACCACAAAGTAACGTTGCACGCGCTTGGTAATCTCGTCGATCCAACCCTTACCAATGTAATAGCCTGTTTGGATTTGGCTGCCTTGACCAATTGCCAGTGCAAACGCAAAAGAGAGGCGAGCGATGTTTTGTGCGTAAGTAAACGCAGCCAGTGAAGACGTACCCATCTGCACTACAAAGAAGGTAATGCTGATCTGAGCCATGTTATAAGAGAGCACTTCTCCAGCGTTCATCGAGCCGATCTTCATGATTTTTTGATAGATGGCTTTCGGCACAGATTTAAACTGCTTCACTGGTAGATAAATCCCTTTGCTTCTGACCACACCAATCAAGATCAACATTCCGATTACTTGGCTAATGACGGTCGCGGTCGCAACCCCTTGCACGCCGTATACAGGCAAACCAAAAGGTTGATATAAGGCACAGTAGTTACCGAATACGTTGATGACACCTGCAATCATATTGATCACCATCGGTGACTTTGAATAGCCATGACTGCGCAAAATAGTGGTGAGAACCACACCTATGGTTACATTGAAGGTGAGAGCACCACTGATGAACAGGTATTCTTGCGCGTACTGTTCGACTTGAGGTTCGAGTTGATAAAGCGGGATAAAATATTCAGCAACAAGAACGGCAATCACACTCAGTAGCACACCGGCAATAATGGCCAGAATGATACTTGCTACACCCACGTGAGCGCTCTCTTGAGTGCGGGAAGCACCATTGTATTGCGCGATTAGAATACCCGTACCACTGCTGACCATGGTCGAGACAATGATCAGGAAAAAGGATATCTGAGAAATAACACCAACGGCAGACACGGCTTTGTCCGAGTATCCCGATAACATGAATACATCACTGGTGTTGAGTGCGGTTCTTAAAAGAACTTCGATAAAAATTGGCCAGGTGAGCGCAACGATTCCCATACGTTTGTTTAGGGTGGAATCAGCATTAGGCATTTAGGTTTTCTCAAAAAAGGGGTAGGCGACACTATAGTTTAGCTATTATTTAGTAAACGACTATCAAATTAATGTCCGGAAGGCTAATAAGGATAAATAAAATTCGAATAAGTCTTCAGAACCCAATATTTCAGTGAGAGTGATGAAATTTTTGAGTAAGATTTCATAAGCTATTAAGAGGATCAGAATGGAAGCAAGTGATTGCTTGAAACGACCGGAAAGTGAGTTTGAAAAGTGGCAAAGCTAGCGACATCGAGCTAGCTCTACCGTTTTAAAGTCTAGTTAATTCGTTGCCCTCGGTCATCGAATAGGTGGCAATCTTTTGAGGAGAAACTCAGCTCAAGTGATTGGTATCGAGTGACCTCTTGGTCTCCTGGTAGGTGCACCTTAAAGCTATCCACGCCACAAGACTGGCCAAACATATAAGTGCTGTTCCCTAGTCGCTCGACCACTTCACTTTGAAATTCAATGGTGATATCAGAGCCACTGTTAATCTCTAAATGTTCAGGTCGAATGCCCAGCGTGATACTTTGTCCCTCTTTTAATCCATCGCTTGGTAAGGGAAGGGTGATTTGGCTGACACCGTTAACGGCGAGTTGGGCGTGCGTTTCTGAGGTGCTGTTAACAACACACGGTAAGAAATTCATTTTCGGTGAGCCAATAAAGCCAGCCACAAATTCATTTTGTGGAGAGTGGTATAGATCGAGTGGAGAACCGACTTGTTCAACACGACCATCTCTCAATACCACGATCTTGTCTGCAAGCGTCATGGCTTCGACTTGATCGTGCGTGACGTAAATCATGGTATTTTGCAGATCTTGGTGCAATTTGGCGATTTGTAAGCGCATATCGACACGAAGTTCAGCATCGAGGTTCGAGAGCGGTTCATCGAATAAGAATACGCGAGGGTTACGAACTATTGCTCGACCGATAGCGACACGTTGACGCTGCCCACCTGACAGTTCTTTCGGTTTACGCTTCAATAAAGGCTCTAATTGGAGTGTTTTTGCCGCACTGGTGACTTGCTTTTCAACGACTTCCTTCGCTACGCCATTCATTTTGAGGCCAAAGCCCATGTTTTCTTCCACGGTCATGTGTGGGTAGAGTGCGTAGGATTGAAATACCATAGCGACACCACGCTCAGCAGGATCGACATCGTTAACAAGATCGTCTCCAATATGAATCTCGCCTTCAGTGATTTCTTCTAAGCCAGCAACTAAGCGTAAGAGGGTTGATTTTCCGCAACCTGATGGTCCAACGAATACGACGAATTCGCCATTATTTATTTCTAGATCAACACCATGGATGGTCTGTATATCACCATATCGTTTGATGACCTTTTTTAAGCTGATATCAGCCATGCTCTCTCCTTGCTTCGTTGGACTACATCTCTTTGCCTTTAAAACATACGCTTTCATCAGAAATTTGTTAGGTGCCTCGCATGATTTATTGATCATCGTCATATAAATCCCGCGATCTATACTGATTTTTGTGAAAACGTTTACATAAATAAAACATAACTGTGCGTAATGTTATCAATAAGCCTAATATTTGAACGTAATCATTATAAATGCTGAGCTACTGATTGGGATTTATAAATTCAGATGGAAGTTAACCAAGTAGTAAACCAAGCTTTTAATACAAGGAATTTTGGGAAATGGAGCAATCTGTGAAAACGATATACCCAGAAAATCGCACCCCATCAGCGAAGAAGAAAAGGCGCATCAGTTCCAAGGTCTCGCCTTGGCTGTTCTTGGCACCAGCCATCGCTATCTTCTCTCTCTATGTTATCTATCCCATCTTGGACAGTATTTGGCTGAGCTTCTTTGAGTGGGATGGATTAGGTGAAAAGGAGTGGGTGGGGCTTGAGAACTATCGTGAGCTTTTTGACTCAGATGCTTTTTATACTTCGTTAACGAATAACTTTCTTTGGTTGATCTTCTTTATGCTTGCGCCACCGTGTGGCTTAGCGATTGCCCTTTTCCTCAACCAACAAGTGAAAGGCATTCGTGTCGTAAAATCTCTGTTTTTCTTCCCATTCGTTATTTCTCAAGTGGTGGTAGGCCTCGTATTTGCTTGGTTCTATGACCCCTCTTTTGGCCTTTTCAATATTGCACTCGGGTCGCTTGGCTTCGAGCCAATTTCGATACTTGCTGATGAAGACTATGTGACCTACGGAATCATCGCTGCTGGCTTATGGCCTCAGATCTCTTATTGCATGATCTTATATTTAACTGGGCTGAATAACCTCGATCCTGAGCAGTTAGAAGCGGCTCGACTTGATGGTGCAAAGAAGTGGCGCATGTTGTGGTATGTGGTGCTTCCACAGTTAAGACCCGCAACCTTTATCGCCGTGGTTGTCACCGTAATTGGTGCCCTGCGTTCATTTGATCTAGTGGCGACCATGACGGCAGGCGGCCCTTGGGGCAGCTCGACAGTACTTGCGTACCAGATGTATGAAGAGTCTATCTTTAACTATCGAATGGGTTATGGCGCGGCGGTTTCCGTTGTGTTGTTCCTGATTATGGATATCTATATCGCTTACTTCTTGTGGCGTATGTTAAGGAGTGAAAAATAATGTATCCACAACCAATTCAAAAAGCAGGTCGCTTTACCAACATTAGCTACCGAGTCGCACTGCCTATTTCCATTGTGATGTGGTTATTACCACTTATCGCCGTAATGATGACTTCAATTCGTTCGATGGAAGACATCAACAAAGGTAACTACTGGGGCTGGCCTAGTGAGATTCAGTTCATTGAAAACTACACCCAAGTATTTACCTCGACGTCGATGGGGCAGTACCTCATCAATAGCTTAATCATCACATTGCCAGCGGTTGCTGGTGCCGTGGCGTTGTCGACACTGGCTGGTTATGCCTTGGCTAAATACAACTTCAAAGCCAATGTGTGGATTTTTGCGATGTTCATCGCGGGTAACTTTGTTCCGTTCCAAATTCTGATGATTCCAGTTCGTGATTTAACGATTGGACTCGGTCTATACGACACTCACTGGGCATTGATTTTTTTCCATATCGCTTTCCAAGCCGGTTTTTGTACCTTGTTCATGCGTAACTTTATTGTCGGGATCCCTGATGCCCTGATCGAAGCGGCGCGTGTTGAAGGGGTGAGTGAATGGAAAATATTCTGGCATGTCGTACTCCCTCTGGTTCGCCCTGCTTTAGCGGCGTTAGCCGTATTGGTGTTTACCTTTATTTGGAACGATTTCTTCTGGGCTCTAGTACTGGTTCAGAGTGATGATGTTCGTCCTGTGACTGCGGGTCTGAGCTCACTTCAAGGCCAATGGCTGGCGTCTTGGCAGTTTATGTCAGCGGGTGCCGTGGTCGCGGCTATCCCACCGGTAGTGCTGTTCTTTACCATGCAAAAGCACTTTATCGCAGGCCTAACATTAGGTGCGACCAAAGGGTAAATCACGAGATAAGAATCGATACACGAATCTAGCAATAGCGAAGGCTTTAAGTCGTTATTGCTACCGACATCCCGAATGGATGAATCATTGAAGAGAAACTAAAACACGAACAACCCTACGAGATAAAACAATAAGAATTGGACTTAGAGAGCTTAGCTCCATAACAAGGACCTCAATATGAAATACGTGAAACATATCGCTGCCAGTGCAGTGCTCGCTGCCTCCATGTCTGCAACATCGTTTGCAGGAACACTCGTTATCAACTCTGATGCTTCTGATCCTGCGCCAAAAGAGGCGTGGGGCGAGATCATTAACCGCTTTGAAAAAGAAAACCCAGATATTACGGTGAAGTACAACTTGTACGATCACGAGTCGTATAAAACAACGATTCGTAATTGGCTGGTCACTTCGCCGCCGGATGTGGTTTTTTGGTATGCGGGTAACCGAATGAAAGCCTTTGTTGACCGTGGCCTGTTTGAGGATGTCAGTGATATTTGGGCTGACAACAACATGAAGCAAGACTTTGCGGCTGCCGCGCCTGCGATGACAGTACAAGGTAAGCAGTTTGGTGTGCCGTACACGTATTATCAATGGGGTATCTACTACCGCAAAGACATCTTTGAGCAATATGGAATTGCGGAGCCGAAAACGTGGGATGATTTGAAATCTGCGTCTGCAACACTTAAAGAAAATGGTGTAGCGCCGTTTGCTATTGGTACCAAGTATCTTTGGACCGCCGCAGGTTGGTTTGATTACATCAACATGCGTACTAACGGCTTGGATTTTCATATTCAGTTAATGGAAGGCCAGGTGCCTTACTCTGATGAGCGAGTGAAGAAAACCTTCGCTAATTGGGCGGAGTTAGTTGAACCTGGCTATTTCCTAGAAAACCACGCGTCTTATTCATGGCAAGAAGCTCAACCTTTCTTGTACAACGGTAAAGCGGCGATGTACCTGATGGGTAACTTCATCACGCCTAACTTCCCAGCTGAGTTGGATGGCAAGATGGATTTCTTCCAGTTCCCGGTGATCGACCCAAGTGTTCCTATGTCTGAAGATGCACCAATGGATACGCTGCACATACCTTCAAAAGCGAAAAACAAAGAAGATGCTCGTAAGTTCTTAGAGTTTGTTGCTCGCGCTGAAAACCAGCAGCTGATCAATGAGATGCTGTTACAGATTCCAACCAACAACAAAGCTAAAGCGAAGTCTGACCCGTTCTTAGACAAAGGCGTCGCGATGTTGGCATCCAGTGATGGTACGGCTCAATTCTATGACCGAGACACTGGTCCTGCGATGGCCAAAGAAGGCATGAAAGGCTTCCAAGAGTTTATGGTTCACCCTGAACGAATCGATAAAATCTTGAAAAAACTCGATAAAGTGAGCAAGCGTACCTTTAAGTAATATTTCAATAGCCGCAGCTGTTCTGGCTGCGGCTTTTTTTCTTCTCTTAAGGGATTATTGCAAGAGCTGTTTAGTTGGCGTTCGTAATGTTTGAACGCAATGAGGCGCTGAGCATCACTTGCAATGGTTCACGTTAAACGGCTTTTGGTAAGGAACACGTCATGAGAACTTTCTCTCAAATCATCTCTGCCCGTGAGTGGGAAAATCAACACATCACCCATCATAATGTTGTTGAGGCTCATGCTCCTTTAAATAGTTACACCTCGTTGGTTGAGGCTATGACGAAGAGCTCGTCGAGTGTTATGTCTCTCAATGGGACTTGGAAGTTTCAGCTGTTCGATTCACCAGAGTTGGTTTGCGAAGAGGTAGTATCGGAACATTTTGATGATTCTTCATGGAAGTCGATTTCAGTGCCAAGCAACTGGCAGATGCAAGGCTTTGATAAACCGATCTATACCAATGTGAAATATCCTTTCGCTGATAACCCTCCCTTCGTCCCTAGCGATAATCCAACAGGGCTCTACCGAACGCGTTTTAACTGCACGGAACCGGAGTTATTAGATACCCATAGGCTGACCTTCGACGGCGTGAATTCTGCTTTTTATTTGTGGTGCAACGGCAAGTGGGTTGGCTATTCGCAAGACAGTCGATTACCGGCTGAATTTGACGTGTCTGAATACTTGCAAGTGGGCGAGAACGTGCTGGTAGTGATGGTGCTGCGTTGGTCTGATGGTTCTTACCTTGAAGACCAAGACATGTGGTGGCTCAGCGGCATATTCCGTGATGTGACTTTATTGAGAAAACCCAAGGTCGCAATCGAGGATGTTGGCATTGAGACTCAGCTAGATGCTTGCTATCGCGATGCAGTTTTAAATATTTCTACGCAAATAACCAAGCACAGCAATGATGTAGAAAGCTGCTATAAGCTGAAAGCTGAACTTTATGATACTCAAGGACAGTTGGCTTGCGAACCTCAAATCGTGGGTTTTGGTGAGCGTTATGTTGATGAAAAAGGGCCGTGGTCTGAAGTCGCAGAACACAGCATTTCAGTGGTGAACCCGAACAAGTGGAGTGCCGAGTCACCCTACTTATATCGCTGTGTGGTGTCATTGCTCAATGAACATGATGAGCTTGTCGATTGTGAGGCTTACGATGTCGGCTTTCGAAGTGTTGAAATTACCGATAGTTTGCTAAAAGTTAACGGAAAGCCATTGCTGATTCGTGGTGTCAATCGCCATGAACATCACCCTGAATTGGGTCACACCATGACTCGAGAGGGGATGATTCAAGACATCAAACTGCTCAAACAAAATAACTTCAATGCCGTTAGAACCGCTCATTATCCGAATCATCCATTGTGGTATGAATTATGTGATGAGTATGGTCTGTATCTGGTTGATGAAGCGAATGTGGAAACTCATGGTCAATTTCCGATGTGCCGTTTATCCGATGATGCGTCATGGTTGAATGCGTACATGAGCCGAATGACAAGGCTGGTTGAGCGCGATAAAAACCACGCCAGCGTGATCATTTGGTCGCTGGGTAATGAATCGGGTATTGGTCGTAATCACCATGCGATGTATCAATGGGTGAAACAAACTGATCCAACACGTCTGGTTCAGTATGAAGGTGGCGGGGCAGATACAGCAGCGACCGATATTTTATGTCCTATGTATGCGCGCGTTGATTGGGATTTACCTGTGGTTGAGAGTCAACCTGAGGTGACACCTCGCGTGGGTATTCGTAAAGCTATCGCTCTACCAAACGAGCATCGTCCTCTTATTCTCTGTGAGTACGCCCATGCAATGGGGAACAGTCTGGGTAGCTTTGATAAATATTGGCAAGCGTTTAGAGACAGCCCAAGATTACAGGGCGGATTTATCTGGGATTGGGTAGATCAAGGGATCACCAAAACCGATTCGAGCGGCAAACAATATTGGGGCTATGGTGGTGATTTCGGCGACGAGATTAATGATCGCCAGTTCTGCATTAATGGTTTGGTGTTCCCAGACAGAACGGTACATCCAACGCTTCAGGAAGTGAAAAAAGCACAGCAGTTTTACCAGTTTAGACTGGTTTCGACTTCGCCTCTGGTGATAGAGGTGCACAGCGAATATTTATTTGTGACCAGCAGCATTGAAACGTTGAATTGGACGGTTACTCAGAATGGTGTAGTAATGAGCGATGGTTGTATCGAATTGATGGTTGGTGCGGGCGAGAGTGTTCAGATAGAGCTCAATGGTGTGACGATTCCTCATACGGCCAACGCGCTTAATTACCTTAATCTCGAAGTGGTATTAAACACCAATACTGCATGGGCGGATAAAGGTCATGTGACGGCGATTGAACAGCTTAGCTTACCTACTCAACCACAATTGATGTTGGATGCTAACCTCTCTCAATTTCCACCGAAAGTGACTGAAACCGACACGCTGCTGACGGTGATTGGTGATGCTTATCAAGTAGAGTTCGACAGATTGTCTGGGACATTAGAAAGCTGGAAAATCAAAGGGGTGGAACAGCTTGCTAGTGGCCTTCGAGATAACTTTTATCGCGCACCATTAGACAACGATATCGGTGTCAGTGAAGCAAACCGTGTAGACCCCAATTCATGGATCGCACGCTGGCAGGCTATGAGGTTAGATAGGCTCACTCCAGAGTGCATCGAATTTTCATCCATCACTCAGAAAAATAGGGTGTCGGTGACTGCAAGAATTGCCCACACGGTGGAAGATCAGGTTCGTTTGTTGTCGACTTGGCAATACCAATTATTTGCCGATGGTGAGGTCAAATTAGATGTGGATGTTCAAGCGGCGAAAGGCTTGCCGTCTCTGCCACGAGTCGGATTTGAGTTTGCTTTGAAGCATGTGCCTGATGGGGTGGAATGGTTTGGTCGTGGGCCACACGAAAACTACCCAGATCGAAAGATGTCCGCACATATGGGGCTATATCAGCAAAGTATTGAACAAATGCATACCCCTTATATTTTCCCATCTGATTGCGGCTTGCGTTGTGATGTTCGTGAGGCAAAAGTGGGCGCATTCGAATTGCAAGGAGACTTCCATTTCTCAGTCAGTCGTTTGGGGTTACAGCAGCTACAGAAGGCAAAACATACTTGTGACTTAACCGAACAAGAACAGCTGTTTGTTTATGTGGATGGCTTCCATATGGGGGTTGGCGGTGATGACTCGTGGACGCCAAGTGTCCATGATGAATTCAAATTATTGAAAGAGCATTACCATTATCAGGTGCGCTTTCATTGTGGTGATAAAGGCTAACGTGCAGCGAATAGAGTAAAAGGATCATGGTAGGCCAAATGGTCTAAGTGCTTGTTGTTCGCTTATTTTGCTTCAGGTGTAAAAAAGGCACTCAGCAAATGGGAGCACCTTAAGTATTCAATCAGAATGTAGGGTAGAACTAAGCGTTCACCGGTTCAGGTTTTGCTTCTAGTTTGTTCTCTTCTGGAGATAAGTTTTTCTCGTATTAACCGTACTTCCACCATGTGTAGCCAAGGAAGATCACTATACCGCCCACACTGTAGAAGATGACGGTCATGATGTCTGCGGCAGTTGGGTTGTCTGATGGTAGAAAGGTACATCAATTGGGAATAGGAAACCTTCATCTGCGTATTGAAGATTGCCGTGGCCTTCCATTGGCCATGCAATAGTTGGAAGTGGATTATCAGTTCTCTCTGAAACGTTTTTGCATTTTTTCTTATGCGTAATTGGGTCTTGGTGAATACGAGTATTGTTTGGCTGAGATAATTATTAGTAAAAGTTTTACTTAAACTTCATCACGTTTTTTATGGTCTTTTTACGGTGCTGTGTGATCCACTTAAAATAATGCTATTGGCTGTTTTATGCAGCAGGTTAAAGAGGGGGATATGTGTCGATTGATGTATGTGACGGGCACAAAAAAGGCCACCTTCAACAAAGGTAGCCTTAATTTATCTATTTGATATGTTTAATTATTTTGTTGTATCGCGCAGCTTAAGTTTGCTTGGTACATAGACGCGTAATGGGATGGTTCGGCCGTCGCGTACTTTCTCGATCAGCAGGTTAACGCCTTGAATTCCCATCAGTTCAGAGTGAATACGAACAGTTGATAAAGATGGGAAGGTAAATTTAGCTGTTGGGATGTCGTTTACACTGATCAGCGCAATATCTTCAGGAATGTTTAATCCGTGCTCATGAACTGCTCGTAAAACGCCAATTGCGATGGAATCTGACGCAATAAACATGGCTTTAGGGTAGTCGCCCGTCGCGAGCATCTGTTTTGCAAGCTTGTAACCTGATGAGCTAGAGAAGTCACCGCGGTAGATGTCTTGCTCACTGACAACATTTTTGAGGCCACCATATTCAGCAAAGGCCACTTCACGAATATCAGGGGTGTTGACGTCGTCTTGGCCACCAATAAAGCCGATGCGCTCATAGCCTTGGTTGATAAAGAAGTTGGTGATCTCTTTGCTGATCAAAGCCAGGTCGATATCGACAGAGTCATAAGGTTCTGAGTGATCGGTAAAATCGACATAACAGATATTATCGCTCAGCTTTTTAGCTTGCTCGATAACTTCTGGTGTCATTCTTCCCACCAACAAAACACCTGTTATCGGCGCTGAGTTGATCTGTATTTTACTTTCATAACAGTTGGTTAACTTAACTTCCATCTTTTCGCATTGGGTTTCAATCCCGTGGCGAATCGATAGGTAGTAAGGGTCGTTAACCTCAGCTTCTTGCTTGTAGTTATACAGTGCTAGAAAGTGATGGTTTTGTTTTTTACTGCTAACGGTTTTTCGTGAGCTGCTGGTTTTGTATTCCAACTTCTCTGCAATTTCAAAGATACGCCTTTTGGTCTCTTCCTTGACGCTTAATGTTGGATCTTCATTGAGAACCCTTGAAACTGTAGCCAATGATACATTCGCTTCAGTCGCGATATCTTTTAACGTTGCCATACTCACTTCCTGTTATTGGAACATTGCGCTGCTTTGAAATTGGTATTTAGTAAAAAAGCAATGCACCTCTTTATTCTACTGACCTATTGTAATCAAACTGGACGTCATTGCATTAACTTTTAGTAAAATAAATGTCCAACTCATCTGTGATGTCTCAAATCTAACTATCTATAATTATCTTATTAAAATTCAATGAATTAGAGGTTAATGGCTATACATTTCCTCTATGTCATGAACAGTACCAATGATGAAAGTTAGTGTAAACGTTTACACTTCGTGGTTTTGATCACAGAATTATAGTCAAAATGGCTGCTACTATTTCTGACATACGGTGCTACTGAGCTGAATGTCAGTTCGAGTTAGCCCACGAATGACGACAAAGAGAGGTTGATTGTGAAAGTACTGGTTACGGGCGGCATGGGTTACATCGGAAGTCATACATGCATTCAAATGATACAGGCAGGTATGGAGCCAATCATTGTTGATAACCTTTGCAACAGCAAAGAGCTAGTGCTGGAACGAATCGAATCGTTAACTGGCAAGCGACCAACGTTTTATCTTGGCGACATTCGTGACCAATCTTTTCTAGATAGCGTGTTTTCAGAAAACGATATCCAAGCCGTGATTCACTTTGCTGGCCTGAAAGCGGTAGGGGAGTCGGTGGCTAAGCCTTTGGAATACTACGATAACAACGTCAATGGATCATTAGTGTTAGCTCGCAGCATGAAGAAAGCGGGTGTGAAGAGCATTGTATTTAGCTCTTCGGCTACCGTTTACGGTGATCCAGAAGTAGTGCCAATTACTGAAAGCTCTCCAACGGGTGCAACAACTAATCCTTATGGTCGCAGTAAGTACATGGTCGAAGAATGTTTGAGTGATTTGTTCAACGCTGAGAACGATTGGAGTGTGACATTACTGCGTTACTTCAACCCAGTTGGCGCCCATCCATCGGGCACTATGGGTGAAGACCCACAAGGTATCCCTAACAATCTGATGCCGTTTATTGCTCAAGTAGCGGTAGGTCGTCGCGACAAATTGGCTGTTTTTGGAAACGATTACCCAACAGTCGATGGCACAGGCGTTCGCGACTATATTCATGTTATGGATTTAGCGGACGGACACGTAGCCGCATTGAAAGCGGTGGGCGAGAAGGCGGGTTTACACATTTACAACCTAGGCACGGGCAAAGGCTCAAGCGTACTCGAGATGGTTGAAGCCTTCGCACAAGCATCGGGTAAGCCAGTTCCTTATGAACTTTGCCCACGCCGCGCTGGTGATATTGCTGAATGTTGGGCAAGCACTGAAAAAGCAGAGCGCGAGCTTGGCTGGAAGGCGACGCGTAGCGTGATGGAGATGACGGCAGATACGTGGAATTGGCAGTCAAATAACCCGAACGGCTATTCCCCTTCGTAATTGAAGCCGCAGCGTTGTTAGCTGCAACTTCAATTTCTTTGGGGAATACAGATGAAGAGAGATTCTAGATATCTCGTACCTCTATTCTGGAATGACGGATGAGCATAAGGCTATGAAGCGGTTGCCTTTGCACAAATAGCACAACGAGATCACACGTCATTCCCTACAGCGAGGCACGAGCGTGATAGGGAATCTCCTTGTAGAAGAATTATTCATCTTGGTGAATTGACCAAGACACAAAATTTGAGAGCAATCTAAACATGTCAAAAGTTGAATTTAACCCAGTAGACCACCCGCATCGTCGTTATAACCCATTAACGGGTCAGTGGATCTTAGTATCACCGCACCGAGCAAAACGTCCTTGGAGTGGCCAAGATGAAAAACCATCGACTGCGCAGCTTCCTGCGTATGAGAAAGAGTGTTTCTTGTGCCCAACCAATACGCGTATCTCGGGCGACGAAAACCCAGATTACGACGGCACTTATGTATTCAGTAATGACTTCGCGGCGTTGATGCCTGATTCACCTGACGCTCCAGAGTCTGATAACCCTCTATTCAAGACTCAAGGTGTTCGCGGGTTGAGCCGCGTGATCTGTTTTTCTCCGGACCACAGCAAAACGCTGCCAGAGTTACCAGTAAACAAGATTCGCGGTGTTATCGACACATGGAATGAACAGATTGAAGAGCTAGGTAAAGACTACCTATGGGTTCAAGCGTTTGAAAACAAAGGCGAGACCATGGGCTGTTCTCAGCCTCATCCGCACGGTCAGATATGGGCAAACAGCTTTTTGCCCAACGAGATTGAACGCAAAGAGAAATTGTTAAAAGAGTACTTCGAACAACAAGGTTCGAATCTTTTAGTGGATTACGTTGAAGCTGAAATGAAAGACGGCTCTCGCACTGTGGTTGAAACTGAACATTGGATTGCGGTGGTGCCTTACTGGGCGGCGTGGCCATTTGAAACCATGTTGCTACCAAAAACGCACATTCGCCGTATGAGCGAACTGACTGACGAGCAGCGTGATGATTTAGCGCTTGCGATTAAGAAGCTGACCAGTCGTTACGACAACTTGTTCCAATGCTCATTCCCGTACTCAATGGGTTGGCACTATGCGCCGTTCTTTGAAGAAGGCACCGACATCGATCACTGGCAACTGCATGCATTGTTCTACCCGCCGCTACTACGCAGCGTATCGGTTCGTAAGTTCATGGTGGGCTACGAAATGTTGGCTGAGTCTCAGCGTGATTTAACCGCAGAACAAGCGGCGCAGCGTCTTCGTGATTTGAGTGACGTTCACTATAAAGATCAGGAATAGCCTGTTTCGTAGATAACGAGTGAGATTCCTGATATCTCGTCCCTCGATTCTGGAATGACGACAGGTGAGAAGCCCATAAGTTTAAGAGCTTAGAAGCTTAGAAGCTTAGAAGTTTAGTCGCTGATGTTGTCATTCCCTACCGTGAGAGACGAACGATATAGGGAATCTAAAAGAATTAAAGTGGTGCCGTGAAGGGCCATAACCAATTGAACAAAGAGTTTAACCAGAGAGTTTACTTATGTCTGACCTAATCCAAAACGTGAAAGCATCTTTTGAGCAAGTCCTTGGTTACCAAGCGACCCATATTATCCAAGCGCCAGGTCGTGTGAACCTGATCGGCGAGCACACCGACTACAACGATGGTTTTGTTCTACCGTGTGCCATCAACTATCAAACGGTAGTCGCAGCGGCTAAACGTGACGACAACATTGTACGCGTAGTATCAGTGGACTACGGTAATGCAGTCGATGAGTTCGATTTAACTCAAGAGATCACATTCCAACAAGACAAGATGTGGGCTAACTACATTCGTGGTGTGGTGAAGTGCTTAAAAGGTCGCGGCTTTGAATTTACAGGTGCAGACATCTCTGTAACGGGTAACGTGCCTCAAGGTGCAGGTTTAAGTTCTTCTGCGGCACTGGAAGTGGTGATTGGTCAAACATTCAAGGTGCTTTATAACCTAGAGATCAGCCAAGCCGAAGTGGCGCTAAATGGTCAGCAGGCCGAAAACGAATTTGTGGGCTGTAACTGCGGCATCATGGACCAAATGATCTCTGCAGAAGGTCGTGCAAACCACGCGATGCTTTTGGATTGTCGTAGCTTAGAAACTCAAGCGGTTTCAATGCCAGAAGATATGGCTGTGGTTATCATCAACTCAAACAAGAAACGCGGCTTAGTCGACAGCGAATACAACACACGTCGTGAACAGTGTGAAGAAGCGGCGCGCATCTTTGGTGTTCCGGCACTTCGTGATGTGACCATTGAGCAGTTCAAAGCGAAAGAGTCTGAGTTAGATGAAATGGTCGCGAAACGTGCTCGTCACGTGATTACTGAAAATGACCGTACTGTTGAAGCGGCTCAAGCTCTGCGCACTCATGATATGAAACGCATGGGTGAGTTGATGGCTGAATCGCATGCATCAATGCGTGATGATTTTGAAATCACGGTGAAAGAAATCGATACGCTGGTTGATATGGTCAAAGAAGTGATCGGTGAGCAAGGTGGCGTGCGTATGACTGGCGGTGGTTTCGGTGGTTGTATTGTGGCATTGGTTCCACCTGCATTGGTTGATGAAATCAAAACAACCGTTGAGCAGAAATATCAAGCGGCGACGGGGCTAAAAGAATCTATTTATGTGTGCCAAGCGAAAGACGGAGCAGGCTTAGTTGAAGTAATCTAACGGCTTCGAGATTTAATATAGAGCTTACCAAGTAAAAAGATCATGGTAGGCCAAATGCTAAAGCCTTTACTTCAGGTAGAGGCTTTTTACTGGCACTAGAAGGAATTTAGAATGACACAAGAGCAAAACCTGCATCAATCCATGGCGCAGACTCCTGCCTATGATGGCCAACCCGCTCAGTTAGTGACGCTATCAAATACGCATGGCATGCAAGTGACATTCATGGATATTGGTGCAACATGGTTGAGCTGTATCCTGCCAGTAAAAGGAAACAAAAGAGAAGTTTTGTTGGGTGTTAACTCAATGGAAAACTTCGATAAACAAGCCAGCTATATGGGCACAACTGTTGGCCGTTATGCTAACCGCATTGCTAATGGTCGTTTCAAAATTGATGGTCAGAATTACAAGCTGGAAACCAACCAAGCGGGCAATACCTTACATGGTGGCCCGAACGGATTTGATAAACGCCGTTGGAATATTGCCGAGCAAACCGAAACGTCAGTGGTGTTTACTCTTGAGTCTGCTGATGGCGACCAAGGATTTCCGGGGAATTTGAATGTGTCGGTGCGTTATGACATCACCGAAGACAATCGAGTTTCCATTAATTACTCTGCAACCACAGACAAGCCGACTGTAGTCAACCTAACGAATCATGCGTACTTCAATCTACTTGGCGCTGAAGCTGGACACGACTGTTTGTCACACATTGTCAGTATCAATGCTAATCAGTTCTTACCGACCAATTCGGTGGGTATTCCGTTAGGTAACCTTAAATCAGTGAAATCGACCAGCTTTGACTTCAATCAGCCTATGATGATCTCAGAGCGTTTGTTGGGCGATGAACAGCAGAAAGCAGCAAAGGGTTACGACCACTCTTTCTTATTGGCTGATGGCTGCAAACGCACTCAATGCGCCGCGACCGTAACCTCACCGGATGCGCTCGTCACACTAAAAGTATTTTCAACCAAACCTGCGATGCAGCTATACACCGGAAACTGGCTTGGTGGCACACCAAACCGAAGTGGTGGCAGCTATGAAGACTACGCTGGTTTGGCGCTAGAAACCCAGTTCTTACCTGACTCTCCTAACCACCCAGAGTGGAAGCAGGACAGTTGTATTCTCAAGCCTGAACAAGAATATAACTACAGTACCTGTTACCAGTTTGAATTTTCGGGGGATTCTTCAAACTAGTACGCTCTAGCTCAAAGCGGTTACGTCAATATCTTTTGTTTGTGAATAGGACGATGTGAATTATCGCGTTGTTCTTGGGGGATGAGCAAAAGTGGCGCTCAACAAGAGTGCGGTTTATTAAGCGCGATTGTTGAGTATCTGAGTAAGGTAGGAAAGCCCTAACAGAAGCAATTCTGTTAGGGCTTTTTTTTGTTTATTGCTTGATGAGTCGACCAGAACCTAGACTTTCTCTACCGAATTACGGCGTACCAGAGTTGGAGAGAACATCATTGGTTCAGTTGAGGTGTTTTCACCTTTGGCTAAGTGCAACGCGAGTCGTGTCGCTTTCTCTGCCATCATCTGAATCGGGTAGCGAATAGTGGTGAGCTTTGGATGAACATAGCGGGCAATCAAACCATCATCGAAACCGATGATCGACATTTTGTTTGGCGCTTGAATACCGTTTTCATCAAGGACAGACAAAGCACCAGCTGCCATGTAATCGTTGTACGCCACAATGCCAGTGATTGGCAGTGACTTAGTCAGAAGGTTAGTCATGGCGTATTCGCCACCGTCACTGGTCGGCGCTGAGTATTCAATATAGCTGTCAGAGAGCGCTATTTTGTAATCTGAGAGTGCCGCTAAGTAACCTTGGATACGCTCATCGGCATCTTCAATGCTATGCGATGAGGCGATACAGGCAATGTTCTTATGGCCATGGCGGATCAGATATTCCGTCGCAAGATACGCACCTTTTTTGTTGTCTAAGAAAATACAGTGGTTGGCAATCTCAGCAATATAACGGTTGATCAGTACTAAGCCTTTGACCTCTTTTGCATAGGCAATCAGTTCTTCGTCGGTGAGGCCTTTAGAGTGGATCACCAGGGCGTCACAACGGCTGTTAATCAGCAATTCAATCGCTTGTCTCTCTTCTTCACGATCGTGCGAGCCATTACCGACAAGGATATGTTTTCCGTTCTCACGAGCGACATTGTCGACAGCCTTAACCAGCGTGCCAAAAAAGGGATCGGAGATGTCACCGACCAATACACCAACAGTGTTCGTGCTTTGGCTTACCAGCGCTCGAGCATTGGCATTCGGTCGATAGCCAAGTTTAGACATCGCTTTAGTTACAGACTCTACCGAGCTTGCACTCGCCTTGGGAGACTTGTTGATCACTCGAGATACGGTTGCAACAGAAACACCAGCTTCCTTTGCTACATCTTTAATTGTTGCCATTTTTAACCTCTATACATTGCTTCATCTATTTAACACCGACAATGATAGTAAGGCAACGAAACTCTCATTTTACTTCCAGTAATGAGATCTTTACCGCTTGTAATTATTAGGCTTAATGCTAGTGTAAACATTTACATTTTACTTAATTTTAGTAAATGATTTAATGAGTGAAAATAAACCAATATAGGAAGTGAGAAATGGATACTGTCTCTTATGGTGACTTTGCTAAGTTAGAAATGCGTGTGGGTAAGATCATTGAGGTTGTGCGTCATGAAAACGCCGACAAGCTTTACATAGTGCAAGTGGATGTTGGTGACAAGACACTGCAAACGGTGACCAGCCTAGTCCCTTACTACACAGAAGAAGAGTTGATGGGTAAGCAGGTTGTTGTTTTGTGCAATCTAGCGAAGGCGAAGATGAGAGGCCACACTTCTGAGTGCATGTTGCTTTGTGCAGAAACGGAAGATGAATCTGAAAGTGTATTGCTAACACCTGAACGTGCGATGCCAGCAGGTATTCGTGTCGTTTAAGCTCACTTTAGGTTGGTGAGTCAATGTGTTCACCAACCTAAATCAACTAGCTGCGTACAGTTAGTATCAAGCCATCAATCACACTGTGATGGTGATCGGAAACCCCAGCAAGGTTGCCGTATTTAGGCTGGTGGCGATCATTTTCTAATGGGTGATGCCAACCTTGTGTGTGTTTAACGAAGTGCGCCGCAAAGCTTTCAGACACCTCTAAACATCCTGCTAATACAGTATCGACGTAGGTTTGAACGATAGGGCTGTTTTCGCAAGGTGCTTCAATCTCGTCTTTGATGTAAACCCAGATCGGTTGATCCTGTTTGAATTCATCTTGGCTTTCTATCTGAGAGGCCTTTAATTCGATACGGTGATAACCACGCTCACGGCGATCAAACTCAGCCAGTGCAATATCATCCACCTCAAGCAACACACCATTCACTTGTCCTTCGCCGAGATTGACGATCAAAGGGGATAAGACATAGCTGTCATCGATCTTGCTCCAATGGCGAATCAAGCCATGAACAATCGCAGGGATCGCTTGCCCTGTCTGACCGGTAAGCTGACGTGAAGATGAGTTGATTAAACTGCCATAACCAAAAATATACATCGCATTCCTTGTCTGAGTTGTTCCATTTAAGTCTAGTCTTACTATATGTGGCGAGATACCAAAAGTCAGTAAGTTTCTATTTATACATGTATATGTCTTTATGACTCTTTTGGTTGTGTTTTTTTGACTTATTTATTGGCTATTGAATCTCGTGAGTCGCTGTTTTTACTGGTTTTATCTAATTGGCGCGTTTCATGCTATGTGATCTGCATATTGCATCGGATTTGATGCACACAAAATTTGGTTTAGGTAATACCTTGGCCGCTTATCTGAGAATTAGGAGCGAGTTTGTTAAATATCACAGATAAAAGTGTAGAAGACGCGATTCCAGCCTACCTGCGTTTAGGCTTTCGACCTTTCTTCTTTTTAGGCAGTCTCTATGCCGTGATCGCGATTGTCGCTTGGGTCATCATGTTCCAAAACGGTCAGCCTGAAATGCTAAAAGTACCGGCGCTTTGGTGGCACGTACATGAAATGCTGTTTGGTTTCTCAATGGCGATAGTGGTTGGTTTTGTGTTAACGGCGGTACAAACGTGGACGGGTGTCAACGGCACCAAGCACTATCGATTGGCAGCCTTGGTTGGTTTATGGATCGCACCTCGTATTCTGTTTTGGACCCCCGCGCCGTTATGGCTGATTTCGTCGGTTGAGGCGCTGTTCTTAATCTTCGCCGCCTACGAAATTGGTTTCCGAGTCGTGAAGTCGAAAGGCTGGAAGAATCTATTCTTTGTGCCGCTGTTTATATTGGCTATCGTGGCGAACTTTGCTAGTTACGCGACCATTAAGGGGATGCCTCCATTCCCATCGTCTGCAGTTTGGCAGTCTATGTTGTGGTGGTTTACCTTGCTGTTATCAGTGATGGGTGGGCGAGTGATCCCATTCTTCACAGCACGTCGTTTTGAGTTTGAAAAAGCGCAGCCATTGGTTTGGTTGGAATGGTTAGCCAATCTGCCTTTGGTTGGTTTATTTGTGTTGAGCTTCTTCCCATTGACCTTTGCTCAAGTAGGTAATGAGTTAATGGTGTTTGCTGGCGTGACTCAGTTAGTTCGCTTTATCCGTTGGAAGCCTTGGACAACCTTGTCTGAGCCTTTGGTGTGGTCGCTGCATGCGGCTTACCTATGTATCCCTCTCAGTTTGCTGTTACGTGGTCTGTTAGACAACCCGTTCGCGAGCCACAACATGCTGCACTTGTTTGCGATTGGTGGCTTGAGTGGGTTAATTCTGGCGATGATTACGCGCGTGACAATGGGACATACTGGTCGTGCTATCTATAAAGGGCCAAGTATGGCTTTGGCGTTCTCGGCTATTTTTATCGCGGCACTCGTTCGTAGTTTAGGTGTGACATTCTTCCCTGCGTATTTATTTGAGATGGTCAACATCAGCGCCGGTTTATGGACGTTAGCGTTCGGGCTGTTTATCTGGAAGTTCGGCATGATGCTGTTAACGCCAAGAGTGGATGGTCACCCGGGCTAAGCCAATTAATTATCAATTGATACAGAAAGGGAAGCTCAGAGCTTCCCTTTTTGATCTTGATAACTCATTAAGTATTCGCAGCAAGATATTGACGTACCTGTGTGATGAGATCTTCCTTGGCGTGAGGCGAGATGAAACTGGCTTCGATGGCATTAATAGTGAATTGTGCTAATTCGTTTTTCGTCAGTGGATGAGCATTGGCGACGGCGAGGAAGTTATCATTCATATAGCCGCCGAAGTAAGCCGGATCATCGGAATTGATGGTGACGCACAGCCCTTTTCTCAGCAACTCGACGATGTTGTGCTCTTGCATGGTCTCAAACACCTTGAGCTTGGTATTCGACAGCGGGCAGACGGTCAGTGGTGTACGTTTTGCTATTAGCTGTTCCATCAAGTCTTCATCTTCTACACAGCGAACGCCATGATCAATTCGGGTAATGCCTAACAAGCTCACTGCGTCGATAATATTTTGTGCTGGGCCTTCTTCTCCGGCGTGCGCGACAGTCAGAAAGCCTTGGTTGATCGCTTCTTGGAATACATGTTTAAACTTCTCTGGTGGATTGCCCTGTTCTGATGAATCTAACCCAACGGCAATGATCTTATCTTTATAAGGAAGGGCTTGTTTGAGTGTTTCAAAAGCGCTGTCTTCATCGAGATGACGCAGAAAGCACATGATCAGTTGGCTGCTGATACCAAGCTCTTGCTCCACTTGATTCAAAGCTCGAGTAATCCCGCCAACGATGACTTCAAAGTCAATGCCGCGTTCAGTGTGAGTCTGAGGGTCGAAGAAGATCTCAGTATGAACCACATTATCTTGCTGACACTTCAACAGATAAGCCCACGTCAGGTCGTAGAAATCTTGTTCATGAATCAGTACGTTTGCACCTTGGTAATAGATATCGAGAAAGGATTGAAGATTGTGGAACTGGTACGCGTCTCGAACTTGGTCTGGGGTCTCAAAGGGAATCGACAGGTTATTACGCTTGGCGAGTTGGAACATCAGCTCTGGCTCTAATGTGCCTTCTATATGTAAGTGCAGCTCAACTTTGGGTAAATTTTTGATGAAGCTATCCATAGCAACTCCTTAGCTATTTTAATTATGAGCGGAGTAGGTGAGACAGTAGAGTCTATAAACCTGAGCAAGCAGGTATCTCTTTCATTTATCTCTGTTTGAGCATAGTTCATTTCATTGTTGTCGATAAAATTGCACAGAAGTTGATGATGAATCGAGAGTTACGAACCCATTGAAATCCGGCGCAAACGATTTGCAGCATGGGAGTGTGATCCGCTGCAAATATTTGCAGCAATATTCATTGATTTGTGCTCTAATACCGCGCTTACCAAGGGATGGTGTTAAAAGATGCTCACTTAGATGGAGTTATCAAAGTGACCGATCCCTTAATGATCTCCCTTAGGAAAAAATAGAACATGTCTAAGAACAAAAAATTTGATATCCGCCTTACAGAAAAACGCAACGGTTGGTGTGCAGAGATTACTCGTCAAGTAACGTCTCGCAGCACTACAGTATCTAAGCGTGAGTCTGGTTTCGAAACTGAAGCTCTAGCACAAGATTGGGCAGAGAAAGAGCTAGCATCTTTCATCGCTAACCAAGCTGAACGTAACGAGCGTAAATCAGAGCAGCGTAAAGAGCGTGATGAATTACGTCACACTAAAGAGCTTAAAGCTGAGCAAGCACGTGAAGCGCGCGCTAAAGCTCGTGCAGAAGAGCAAGAAGACGCTGAGTAATTCAGTGCATGACTAATTTATAGATCCCTTAATTTTAAGATAAGGGATTTGTGAAAAAAAAGCCCCGATACAACTTTTTTCTTTACAGTTAAAAGTGTATTGGGGCTTTTTAGTTTGTGGAGTTCTGTTTTATTGTGTTTAAGAGCTCGGTTTGGCTTCTCGCTTTTAACGTCGAGCTCTTAAACTGTTAAGCATTGTCTGATCAGTTATTCAGTGCAGTTAGCCAATCGTCTTCTGCCACTTCTTCAATGTAGCTTTCTACTGATTGTCCTACTTCTTCATCGTCTTGCTTGAAGTAAGCGATGTGGAACACAGCATCACCTTCGTTGACCAAAGGCAGAGTTTGCTGACCAATCACGATACCGCCTTTGGTTGTGATCACTTGGCCTTCTTGGTGACCCAATGGAGAGCTGATGTAAGCAAGGGTTTGTCCTGCTTCAACCTGTTCGCCAAGTCTTACCATGTTACGCAAAATACCGTCTGATTCAGCGCGGATCCAGCTGGTGGATTTACTCAATACTGGCTCTGGTAACTTCTTACGGTTAGGGCGCAGCATGCCGATTTCTTTCATCACTTGATGCACGCCAAGGTAACCCGCACGAATCGCGAGGTGATCAAAACGCAGCGCTTCACCACCTTCGTAAGTTAATACAGGAATACCCAGTTTTTCCGCTTCGCTACGCAGTGAACCGTCGCGCAGTGGAGAATCAATAATCACGGGTGTTGCGAACGCTTTTGCGATGCGCAGTGTCTCAGGGTTCGATAGGTTTGCACGAATCTGTGGCAGATTGGTACGGTGAATCGCGCCCGTGTGTAGATCCAGAATGTAATCACAGTGCTTTGCCACGTTCTCAAAGAAGGTGTAAGCGATACGTGATGTTAACGATCCTTTCTCACTGCCAGGGAAGCAACGGTTTAGGTCACGACGGTCTGGTAGGTAACGAGATTTATGGATAAAGCCAAATACGTTAACGATAGGCACAACAATTAATGTCCCTTTCAGTTTCTTTGGATCAATCGCATTGGTCAGTTGTCGTGCAATCTCAACACCGTTTAGCTCATCGCCGTGGATAGCCGCATTTACCATCAGTGTTGGGCCTGCTTGGCGACCGTGAATAATTTCAATCGGGATCGAAAGTGGAGAATGCGTGTAAAGCTGAGCCGCTTGCAGTTCAATCTCCATTCGCTGTCCTGGCTGAACAGTATAACCAAGTAATTCGAATGGTTGATTAGGTTTTAGTCTTGCCATTTAGGTTGTTCTCAACATGGTGATAATTCGTTAACACGGAATGTAGCAATCGTTGATTTTTAGTACGAATCAATCGCTTTACGGTGACGACAAAAGTTTTTTATGAAGGGGCTTCTGAATTGGTTTCAGTTTTTTATCTGGCTAATTGAAGGGTGTTTAAAATTTTGAATTTTCTGACAATACATTAACTTAGAGCTGATATTTGTCATTCAGTTCGTTGGTATTATCCACCGCCATTTTTTGGCGGCCAAATTCAAATATTGAGATCAAAATGAAAAAAACAATTTCAAAAGTTGTAGCACTAGCGGTGGTATCTGTTGCTTTATCTGGCTGTGTTGGTAGCAACGCAGTAACGGGTTACCTAATGAAGTTCAACATCAAGGCTGTTGATAACCGTTACGCTCGTGGTGGTTTGAACATGCTATTTGCACCTGCATACGGTCTAACAGTTGCTGCCGATTACCTAGTATTCAACTCACTAGAGTTCTGGACTGGTAGCAACCCACTAACAGGTGCTCCGCACATCTTTGATACTAAGACTGATACTTACCTAGACATCAACCACCAACTTGATCCGTCTCTAACGGAAGCGCCAGTGGGTCCTATCACGAGTGCAGATGTGATCGAAAAAGGTCAAATGCAGCAGATTGATGAAAACACGATCCAAATGGACATTACTTACCAGTCTGGTGAGCGTGCGACGTTAATCGGTGTTCGTGATGGCGAGATGGTGACGTACTTCATCGATGGCGAAGTTGTGGCACAAACTTCAATTGATGAGCTAGAAAGCTACGCGGCTTCACGCGCTTAATTGTTTATTTAGTCACAAGTAGTAGCTACAAAGATTAGATACAAAAACAGGTACTCATTGAGTACCTGTTTTATTTTGTCTCAGATAAACGGTGTTTACTGTAAAACACCATTTACTGAACAAACATAGCTTATCGAATTAAGCTTTTTCTGGGATCGCTTCAAGCAATGCAACCATTTGGTTCCAGAATAGCTCAACGGTGTCGATCTTCACTTTCTCATCAGGAGAGTGCGGAAACTTGATGGTTGGGCCGAAAGAAACCATATCCATGTTCGGGTAAGGTTCTTTGAATAGACCACACTCAAGACCAGCATGGATAACCATGATGTTTGGCTTGTGACCGTAGATACCTTCGTACATGTCACGGAAGATATGCATGATTTCTGAATCTGCGTCTGGTTTCCAACCTGGGTAAGCACCAGAGAACGCGATGTTAGCGCCTGCTAGTTCAGCAACAGAGTGAAGCATGCTTTCTACTTGGCTACGACCTGAATCGATAAGAGAGCGGATCAGGCAAAGTACTGTGATTGAGTTCTCTTCTGTTGTGATAACACCTACGTTTAGAGACGTTTCCACAACACCTTCAATCTCGTCACTCATACGAATCACGCCGTTTGGACATGCGTTAAGTGCAGCGATAAAGCGAGCTTGGTCTGCTGACGCAAGTGCGCCCATTTCTACAGAAGCTTCTTCATTGAAAGTCACGATGCTGTCTTCTACTTTACCTAGCTCTGTTGAAAGCAGCTCAGTGTAGTAGTTGTATAGTGAAGCCAGTTTTTCTTGGTTTGCCGCAGGAACAGCAACCGTTACGAAACCTTCACGAGGGATCGCGTTACGAAGGCTACCACCTTTGAATTCGACGATGCGAAGGTCTAGCTCTTTTGCGTGACCCGCTAGGAAGCGAGCAAGCAGTTTGTTTGCGTTTGCACGACCTGTGTGGATGTCACAACCAGAGTGACCGCCTTTTAGGCCTTTTAGCGTTAGCTTACGTGTTACGAAGTCAGCTGGAATCGCATTACGAGCAATTTCAAATGTCATTGCGCCGTCGATACCGCCAGCACAACCCATGTACACTTCGCCTTCTTGCTCTGAATCGGTGTTAAGAAGGATATCGCCTTCTAACCAACCCGCTTCAAGACCGAAAGCACCAGTCATGCCTGCTTCTTCATCTACTGTTAGTAGAACTTCGATAGGGCCGTGCTGGATTTCGTTTGAAGCAAGAACCGCTAGGCAAGAAGCCATGCCCATGCCGTTATCAGCGCCAAGCGTTGTGCCTTTAGCTGTAACCCACTCACCATCAATGTATGGTTGAATTGGATCTTTAGCAAAGTCATGAACTGTGTCTTCGTTCTTTTGTGGAACCATATCGATGTGAGCTTGTAGCACTACACCTTTTTTGTTTTCCATACCCGCCGTTGCTGGCTTTTTGATGAATACGTTACCCGTTGGGTCACGACGTACATTTAGGCCTTGCTCTGTTGCCCAAGCAATAATGTATTGAGCAAGCTCTTCTTCATGCTTAGAAGGGTGTGGGATTGAGCAAATCTTATCGAAGAACTGCCAGATAGGGGCAGGGGATAATTTACTGATCTCAGAATGGAATTCAGACACGGATGACTCCTTTTTTATTTAATAACCATATATTTAGGTTTTGTATGGGGAAAAACCTAGAACAAAAATCTAAAATATGGGTCTGTTTTGATGGCAACAGCATACCACTTGAGCGTTTTGACGAGTAGCGGTTCTAAACCTCAAATAGCTCAAATTTTGAAAGCGATCTTGTCCATCTGATCACAGCTAAGCGCCTTGATGCTTATAAATGGAGCAGGCAAACGTTTGTTTAATTCTATTTTGTAATTTTATTACAAAATAAGTTTGCAAAATAACCGTAAATGGCCAAAAATGTGACGTATAGCAAAAAATACTTGTAATCTTTTTTCTTTAGGGTATATTAATAACCATCTTCTGAGATGAAGAGTAAATGCTCAAAGGATGAGTCCGTTTTATCGCCTCCAAGGAACCGAGAAATCAAATTCGTTTTTTATTGATTTATTAAGGTGATAGTTATGAAAGGTTTACCATCTGCAATGTTCTGGATTAACAGCTCTGTTTACACTAGCAACTTTGCATACCCTACAAGCTTTGGTTACTAATACCGTAAGCATGTAACTCGAACAGTTTTGTTCACCCCTATATATTGGAATTCTTTTACAGCCCTTTTGGTTGACAGATTCTACCGCCACTCAGTTTTGAGTGGCGTTTTTTTTGCCTGCTACTTTTCCAAACCGCTTTCGCTTGTCACTTTCCTTGCTGTTCTGCGTGGTTGTTTTTTAAACGCCGAAATATCAATTTGCGCCTTATTACTGATCCTGTTGAAAAATACATAACTATTGTGAGTTTGAATTCAGAATTCACTGGCTAGATTATCAATGAAAATAACCGATGGTAGAAAAAACAACCAACTAGTTTTAGTGAGTCTATTGTTGTTAATTGTTTGTTTTTAATGGTTATTTATCGATGATATCTTCATTTTTAATCGCTTTGTTTCATACGGCATTCTGATAAATATCGATTAGAGCCTTAATTCTATCTGGAATTTGTTATTTGATAACTTTATAATCCACAGCCAATCGATTACGCAACCGTTTACTTTTTACCCTTATAGGATTCGATAATGTTCGAAAAGCTATTCAAACTCAGTGAAAATGGCACCAATGTGCGCACTGAAATCATCGCAGGTCTAACAACCTTCCTAACAATGGCTTACATCATTTTTGTAAACCCAATGATTCTAGCTGATGCTGGTATGGACCATGGCGCTGTATTTGTAGCAACCTGTTTAGCGGCTGCTATTGGCTGTTTCATCATGGGCTTTGTTGCTAACTACCCAATTGCTCAAGCTCCAGGCATGGGTTTGAACGCATTCTTTACCTACGCTGTTGTAATGGGTATGGGTTATACGTGGCAAGTTGCTCTGGCAGCGGTTTTCGTATCAGGCGTAATCTTCATCTTCTTAAGCATCTTTAAGATCCGTGAATGGATTATCAACTCGATCCCTATGTCTCTGCGTGTTGGTATCTCTGCAGGTATCGGTCTTTTCCTAGCGTTTATTGCGCTTAGCAATGCAGGCATCGTTGTTTCTAACCCAGCAACTAAAGTTTCACTGGGCGACATTACCGCGATTGCTCCTATCCTAGGCTCACTTGGTTTCTTCCTAACGATTGCTCTTGTTCACCGTGGCGTGAAAGGGGCAGTAATGATTGCGATTCTAGCTATCACAGCTCTTGGCATTGTTATTGGTGACGTTCAATACGGCGGCATCATGTCTACACCACCAAGCCTTGCTCCTACATTCATGCAGCTTGATTTCTCTGCTGTATTTGAAATCGGTATGATTTCAGTGGTATTCGCATTCTTGTTCGTCGATTTGTTCGATACAGCGGGTACTCTGGTTGGTGTTGCAACGAAAGCAAACCTAATCAAAGAAGACGGCAAACTACCTCGCTTGAACAAAGCACTGCTTGCTGACTCTACAGCAACATCTATTGGTGCACTGCTAGGTACATCAAATACTACTTCTTATGTTGAGAGTGTTGCGGGTGTTGCTGAAGGCGGCCGTACCGGTCTAACGGCTGTTGTTGTTGGTATCTTATTCCTACTGGCTCTTTTCTTCTCGCCACTTGCAGGTATGATTCCGGCTTACGCAACATCAGGTGCACTTTTCTATGTAGCAATTCTGATGATGTCTGGCCTAGTTGGCATTGATTGGCGTGATCTTACGGAAGCAGCACCAGTCGTGGTAACATGTCTGCTTATGCCGCTGACGTACTCTATCGCTGAGGGTATCTCACTAGGTTTCATCGCTTACGCTGCAATTAAGCTGCTAAGTGGTAAAGGTCGCGACGTTTCACCTGCTGTGTGGGTAATGTCGGCTATCTTTATTCTTAAATACATTTTCGCTTAATCGTCTAGATTTCTGCTTAATCGCTGAAGAGGCTATGTTTGAAATAGCCTCTAATAACATGACAAAATTATTAGGTTTTATACTATGAGCAACAAATTCGTTATCACTTGGGACAACATGCAGACTTACTGCCGTCAACTTGCTGAAAAGCAAATGCCAGCAGAGCAGTGGAAAGGCATCTGGGCAGTAAGCCGTGGTGGTTTGGTTCCTGGTGCAATCTTGGCTCGTGAGCTAGGTATTCGTCACGTAGATACGATTTGTATTTCTAGCTACGACCACGATCACCAACGTGATATGACAGTAGTTAAAGCACCTGAAGGTGACGGCGAAGGCTTCCTAATCGTTGAAGACTTGGTTGATAGTGGTGACACTGCACGTAAGCTTCGCGAAATGTACCCTAAAGCGAAACTGATCGCTGTATGTGCAAAACCATCTGGCGCTGATTTGCTAGACGAGTACATTGTTGATATCGCTCAAGACACATGGATTGAGCAACCTTGGGATACTAGCCTAAGCTACGTAGAGCCAGTAAATCGCAAGTCAAAATAAGCGTAAACTTAGTTTTTTGAGAAATGACCCTTTATAGGGTCATTTTTTTTTATATTATTAGTGACAACCATTTCTTATTAAGTATCCCAATGTCTGAACCAGAAGAAACGAGCTCGAACCTTTCGGAAACTTTGTTTGTAAAGCACAAGCAAGCGAAAGAGACCTCAATGTTGACACAATACATGCCAAGCTCTGAAGCGCTATTGGATGAGAAACGTGAACAGCAAAACTCATCATGGTATCGAAACCTAAGACGTCTTCAGTGGGTATGGCAAGGCGTTAATCCAATAGAGCAGGAAGCGGTATTGGCTCGCATCGCGTCATCAGATAACTCTCGTACAACCGATGAGTGGCTTGATACGGTCATGGGTTACCGAAGTGGTAACTGGGCATACGAATGGACCAAGCTGGGTATGCAGCATCAAAATCGTTCTAATGAGAAGAATGGTGAAGAGATGGCTGAAGAGCTATTTTCCGCATCGTTGTGCTTCAGTATTGCGGGTTACCCACACCTCAAGAACGACAACTTGGCAGCTCAGGCTCAAGTGTTGGCCAACGCAGCGTATTCTGAAGCGATCAAGCACACTAAGTTGATCGTCAAGCAGATTGATATTCCATACCAAAACAAGAAGATCAAAGCGAACTTGCATCTAACCAAGACAGATAAACCACAACCGGTTGTGATTGTCAGCGCGGGTCTAGATAGCTTGCAAACCGATATGTGGCGCCTGTTTAGGGATTATTTAGCACCTAAGAACATTGCTATGTTAACGGTAGACATGCCATCAATAGGGCACAGTGCACATTGGCCGTTAACAGAAGACTCATCTTGTCTTCACCAAGCAGTGCTGAATGAATTGCCTAACATCCCATGGGTCGATCACCACAAAGTCGGCTTGTTTGGTTTCCGCTTCGGTGGCAATGCGATGGTGAGATTATCTTTCCTCGAGCAACATAAGATTAAAGCGTGTATTTCTTTAGGCGCGCCAATTCACGATATCTTTGTTCATGCAGACAAACTTAAGCAGATGCCTAAAATGCATCTAGATGTGTTGGCTTCGCGCCTTGGTAAAGGGGCGGTCGATATCAATAGCCTTTCTGGGCAGTTGATGGCGTGGTCACTCAAGGTACAAGGTTTGCTGTCAAACAGTAAAACCAGTGTTCCTATCTTGGCATTGGCTCTGGAAGGCGACCCGGTTTCACCGCCAATGGATAATCAACTGGTTGCTATTTACAGTGATTACGGAAAAGCGAAGAAAATCAAAGCTAAGTCAATTACACAAGGTTATGAGCAATCCCTCGAATTGGCGATAAAGTGGCTTGAGGATGAATTATTTAGATGACATTTCTCCTAAATTAGTTAAGCATGAAAAATGTACAAACTAAGTACCTGATACTCAGAGGTCATTTATAAAATCCAAATGCGTTGTTTCTACGTATAACAGTCTGAGTAACGTCATTCTTAACATTGAAAATGGAGATTCAATATGTCAGAAGTGACACAACAACCTACGCATTACCGCTTGTTGAATGTTTTAAAGGCGATCGGGCCTTACTTAAGGGAACCGCAATCAGAAGAAGGCCACTATATCTTTGATTGCTTGTCTGTATGTGTGAACGATAAAAAATCACCAGAAGAACGCGAGTTCTGGGGCTGGTGGCTGGAATTGGATAAGTCGGAAGAGGGATATTCGGCGAAGTACAATATCGGCAAGTACAACATCGATGGTAACTGGGATTCTTTGCCGTTACCTAAAAAGGCGGTCGCTGAGGTCTCTCGAACTCAAGAAGCCTTCCACAAGAAACTGGTTGATGAACTTCAAAGTAAGTTTGAAATCAGTATCCAATTAGACGAAGAGTCTGTCGAATTCGTCTAATTTTAAAGGTTACTCTTCTATATAAAGCAAAAAGGTGCGATTTCGCACCTTTTCTGCTTGTGAATTCCCCTTTTGATTGCTAAAACATCACCTCTTATTTGTTTTATCCATAAAAGACTTCATGACAACAAATCATCAAAGCGGGACAACAACACAGCGTAAAACTGTCGTTGTTAAACTGGGTACCAGTGTCTTAACTGGTGGAACATTGGCATTAGACCGCGCTCATATGGTTGAGCTGGTTCGTCAATGTGCTGAATTAAAAAAACAAGGCCACTCTGTGGTTATGGTTTCGTCTGGTGCAATTGCAGCAGGACGTGAGCACCTAGGTTACCCCGCACTTCCCAACTCAATGGCGAGCAAACAGTTGCTTGCGGCAGTTGGGCAAAGTCAGTTGATTCAAGTTTGGGAGTCTTTGTTTGCTATCTATGGCCTTAAGATTGGCCAGATGCTACTGACTCGTGCTGATCTCGATGATCGCGAGCGTTTTCTTAATGCACGTGACACGATCAACGCACTGGTTGAGCACGATATTATTCCGGTAGTAAACGAAAACGACGCAGTAGCAACCAACGAAATTAAAGTGGGCGACAATGATAACTTGTCGGCCTTAGTGGGTATTTTGTGCGGTGCTGATAAGCTTTTGCTACTAACAGACCAAAAAGGCCTGTTTACGGCTGACCCTCGTAAAGATCCAAATGCTGAGCTCATCAAAGAAGTGAAAACCATTGATGACACGCTGCGTAAGATCGCAGGTGGCAGCGGTACTACGTTGGGTACTGGCGGCATGGCGACAAAACTGCAGGCGGCTGACATTGCTCGTCGCGCAGGCATCGAAGTGATTATTGCTGCGGGCAGTGCTGAAAATGTGGTGTTTGATTCACTGAGTGATAACCCACAAGGCACACGTTTCTTGCCTTTAGCGGAAGCGCTTGAAAACCGTAAACGCTGGATTTTAGCGGGCCCTGCTTCAGCAGGTGACATCGTGGTTGACGACGGCGCAGTAAACGCAGTCAACACCAAAGGCAGCAGCTTGTTGGCGAAAGGGGTTGTTCGAGTTAAAGGCGAATTCTCTCGTGGTGAAGTTACCCAAGTCACAGACAGCAAAGGCAAAGTAATTGCGCGTGGTATCGCCAGTTATTCAAGCCAAGACCTAGCAAAAATTGCAGGCAAGCACAGTAAAGATATTGGCGACATCCTTGGATACGATTATGGGTCAGAAGTCATTCACCGTGACGACCTAGTTATAATCCAAGAGTAGCTCGTGATGATAAGGTGAATCACCTTTTTGCATCCAAAGACAGACAGAATTTAGGGAGAGTTAAACGTGGATTTAACTAACATGGGTATCGCAGCAAAAGACGCTGCTTTCCACCTAGCGACCGCATCTACGGCGCAAAAGAATAAAGCATTGGCGATTATCGCTGATGAGCTAGAAGCAAACGCAACAACGATTTTAGAAGCGAACGCGAAAGACATCGAACTGGGTCGTGAAGCGGGTTTAACTGACGCACTGCTCGATCGTCTACTTCTTAACGAAGAGCGCTTAACCGGTATCGCTAACGATGTTCGTAACGTGATTAGCCTGAATGACCCAGTTGGCAGCGAAATTGACAGCAAAGTACTAGAAAACGGTATGTCACTGTCTCGCCGCCGCGTGCCACTTGGTGTGGTGGGTGTTATCTATGAAGCGCGTCCGAACGTAACCATCGATATTGCAGCTCTGTGTCTGAAGACAGGTAACGCAAGCATTCTACGTGGTGGTAAAGAGACGTTTTTCTCGAACATGGAACTGGTTAAGGTTATCCAGTCTGCATTAGAGAAAGCGGAACTTCCTGCGGCTTCTGTTCAGTACATCGAGAAGCCTGATCGTGAACTCGTTTCTCAACTGCTTAAACTGGACGACTACGTGGATATGATCATTCCTCGTGGCGGCGCTGGTCTGCACAAGATGTGTAAAGAGAACAGCACCATCCCAGTAATCATCGGCGGCTTTGGTATCAGCCATATCTTCGTTGATGAAAGCGCTGATCTTGAGAAATCTGTCGATGTGGTCGAAAACTCAAAAGTTCAACGTCCATCGGCGTGTAACTCGTTAGATACACTGCTAGTGCATGAAGCGGTTGCTGAAGCTTTCCTAACTAAGCTGAAACAGCGTTTAGCCGGCAAGGTAACCTTAGTTGCTGATACCAGTGCAAAATCGCTGCTAGCGGGTTTTGAAGACCAACGTGATGCGGTTGAAGGCGACTTTGACACTGAATGGCTAAGCTACACGCTAGGCGTGAAAGTGGTAGCGGATGTGGCTGAAGCGATTGACCACATGCGTGTACACAACGCGAGTCATTCAGATGCGATCATGACCAATAGCTTAGAGAGCTCAGAGCGTTTCATTAACTCTGTTGGTTCTGCAGCGGTTTATGTGAATGCATCAACACGTTTCACTGATGGAGCACAGTTTGGTTTAGGTGCTGAAGTTGCCGTGTCTACTCAGAAATTGCATGCTCGCGGCCCAATGGGCTTAGAAGAGCTGACAAGCTACAAATGGGTAGGTAAAGCGAACTATTTAGTCCGCGGTTAACGCTGGTCGTTAATTTTACTCCTCAGCTCATTTTTGAAATGGCGGTCGAGTAGCAATAATCAATGAATCACCACACAAAAGGGCCTTAATTGGCCCTTTTTCTTTCCTAACGTTTGGCAATTCCGTTACACTGATATTCAATTATTTGGAGGTGATATGCATTGTCCTTTTTGTTCAGAGAACGACACTAAAGTAATCGATTCAAGACTGGTAGCCGATGGCCATCAGGTTCGTCGTCGCCGTCAATGC
Source organism: Vibrio sp. 10N.286.52.C3 (assembly GCF_041468865.1). NCBI lineage: Bacteria > Pseudomonadati > Pseudomonadota > Gammaproteobacteria > Vibrionales > Vibrionaceae > Vibrio > Vibrio sp. 10N.286.52.C3. The sequence goes on from NZ_JBFRJM010000019.1 coordinate 66,574, forward strand.
CTTGCATGTAGTGAACGTTTTACTACGTTCGAATCGGCAGAACTTGTGATGCCTAAAGTCATAAAGTCGAATGGAAACCGCGAACCATTTAATGAAGATAAAATGGTGGGTGGTGTACAGCGCGCCCTAGAAAAACGCCCAGTGAGTGCTGACGCGATTGAACTTGCGATCAGTACGATTAAGTCACAACTCCGTGCAACTGGTGAGCGTGAAGTACCAAGCGAGATGATTGGTAATCTTGTGATGGGCCAATTGAAAGAATTGGATAAAGTGGCGTACATTCGTTTTGCCTCTGTTTACCGCAGCTTTGAAGACATCCGAGAGTTTGGCGAAGAAATCGCTAAATTAGAGGATTAACTCCTCAATCATGTCAAACTTTACTCCCCTAGATTTTCAAATGATGTCGCGTGCTATTCAGTTAGCAAAACGCGGCATTTACACTACTGCGCCAAACCCTAATGTGGGTTGTGTCATTGTACAAACCGACGGTCAGATCGTTGGTGAAGGTTTTCATGCCAAAGCTGGCGAACCTCATGCTGAAGTACATGCCATGCGAATGGCAGGCGACAAAGCAAAAGGTGCGACGGCTTATGTCACGCTAGAGCCTTGTTCTCATTACGGTCGAACGCCGCCTTGTGCTGAAGGTTTGATTAAGGCTCAAGTAGCCAAAGTGATTTGTGCCATGCAGGACCCAAACCCAAAAGTCGCAGGTCGTGGTATCAAAATGCTACGCGATGCGGGTATTGAGGTTGAAATCGGTTTGCTAGAGCAAGACGCTCTCGACTTGAACCCTGCATTTATCAAGCGTATGCAAACTGGCATGCCATTCGTTCAGTTAAAGATGGCCGCTAGCCTTGATGGGCAAACGGCATTGGAAAATGGCCAAAGCCAGTGGATCACATCGCCAGAAGCACGTCGTGATGTTCAGAACTACCGAGCAAAATCAGGCGCTGTGTTGTCAACTAGCCAGACGGTGATTGAAGACAACGCGTCGTTGAATGTTCGTTGGGCAGAGTTGCCAAGCAGTATCAAAGGTCATTACGCTGAAGACGAGCTGCGTCAGCCGATTCGCGTGATTCTTGATCGTCAAAACCAACTGCGTCCTGAACTCAAGTTATTCCAGACTCCAACATCGGTGTTGAGAGTTGCCGAAGCATCTGCTGATATTGAAGTCGCAACCACAGATGCAGGTCAGCTCGATTTGCACGATCTGATGCGTCAATTACCTGCCAATCATATCGACCATATTTGGGTCGAAGCGGGCGCAACATTGGCAAAAAGCTTGATTGAAGAGCAGCTGGTGGATGAGCTAATCCTTTATTTAGCACCTAAACTTATGGGCAGTGACGGACGAGGTTTGATGGGTGCATTAGGGCTCACTTCAATGTCTGACGTTATTGACCTAGAAATTAAAGATGTTCGACAGGTTGGTGTGGATATTCGTATCGTTGCGAAACCCGTATTTCGAAACAGATAGTAACGAAACCACAGTGGAAATAGTTACTCCAACTACATACGTGTCGTTGACAACAAAAAGAGTTTTAAAATGTTTACAGGAATTGTAGAAGCCGTAGGTACATTGAGTGCAATCACTCCCCGCGGAGAAGACATCACCGTAACGGTTAATGTTGGTAAGCTTGATATGGCTGACGTTAAGTTAGGCGACAGTATCGCTACCAATGGTGTGTGTTTGACAGTTGTTGAATATAACGACCACAGCTACAGTGCAGATCTTTCGCTTGAGACCCTGAAAAAAACGGGTTTTGTCGATTACCAAGCGGGCGATAAAGTTAACCTTGAGAAAGCAATGTTACCAACCACGCGTTTCGGTGGACATATAGTGTCTGGTCACGTTGATGGCGTGGGTGAGATTGTTGAACGTAACCAAGTTGGCCGTGCGATTGAATTCTGGGTAGAAATGCCAGCAGAAATCTCAAAATACGTGGCTCAAAAAGGCTCAGTAACAGTTGATGGCATTAGCCTGACTGTGAACGATTTACGTAAGAACGCATTCAAGCTGACTATCGTTCCTCATACTTCTTCAGAAACCACCATCGACCAATTCAATGTCGGTCGTAAAGTGAATCTAGAAGTTGATGTATTAGCACGTTACATGGAGCGTTTACTGCAAGGTCAGCAACAAGAATCTGAGCCTGAATCTCGATTAACGATGGAATTCTTACAGCAGAATGGTTTTGCCTAACCGTTGATACAAAGTGCGTTAAGCGAGACTTTGTAAAGCGAAGCAATATCATCAGGTTTAAATAGTGTCGGTTCTAGGAAGCAGAACCATTTCAAAGGATATAGAACAATGCCAATTAGTACTCCTCAAGAAATTATTGAAGACATTCGCCTAGGAAAAATGGTTATCCTGATGGATGATGAAGATCGCGAAAATGAAGGCGATCTGATCATGGCAGCAGAACATGTGACGCCAGAAGCGATTAACTTCATGGCGATGTACGGCCGTGGTTTAATTTGTCTGACGCTAACCAAAGAGCGTTCAAACCGCATGGGTCTAGCGCCTATGGTTCAAGATAACAACGCACAGTACACCACTAACTTTACTGTTTCGATTGAAGCGGCAGAGGGCGTAACAACGGGTATCTCTGCATCAGACCGTGCAGTGACGGTTCAAGCGGCAGTGGCGAAAGATGCGAAAGCGGCTGATCTTGTTCAACCTGGTCATATTTTCCCACTGACAGCGCAAGATGGCGGTGTTCTGACTCGCGCAGGACACACAGAAGCAGGTTGTGATTTAGCACGTCTTGCAGGCTGCGAGCCAGCATCGGTTATCGTTGAGATCCTTAACGACGACGGTACTATGGCTCGTCGCCCTGACCTTGAAGTGTTTGCTGAAAAACACGACATCAAGCTAGGCACGATTGCTGACTTGATTGAATACCGCAACAACACAGAAACAACGATTGAGCGTGTAGCACAATGCCATTTACCAACAGAGTTTGGTGATTTCGAGCTGGTGACTTACCGCGATACAATTGATAACCAGATCCACTACGCGATGCAAAAAGGCGACCTATCTGAAGGTGCTCCTTTGGTACGTGTTCACCTGCATGACACGTTCACCGATCTGCTTCATTCAGACCGTGGTACTGAACGCAGCTGGTCGCTAGATAAAGCGATGAAGCGTATTGGCGACGAAGGCGGTGTGTTGGTTATTCTTGGCAACGAAGAGTCGTCTGATTCTTTGATTCACAAAGTGAAGACATTCGAAGCGCAAGACAAGAACGAGCAGCCAACTATGGCGAAGAAGCAGGGTACCTCGCGTCGTGTTGGTGTCGGTTCTCAGATTCTTCAAGATCTAGGTGTGCACGATATGCGTCTGCTTTCTTCAAGCACTAAGCGTTACCACGCATTGGGTGGTTTTGGCCTTAACGTTGTTGAGTACGTTTGCGAATAAACCATGCGTTAGCAAGCAGACGTTTCTCCGTTTGTAGCAACATAATTTACCGATGATTTCAGTGGCTCTTTTGGTGATAAATCTTGCCAAAAGAGCAAAGTAGCCAAGTCCGACTCAAAACGTGTTCAACACACAAACTTGGTTACTCGCTGTTCCTATATGCTTGGGATCAGCGCTGCATTATCATCTTTACATTGCCGGTGTCTGTTCTTCTAAATTACCATTAGATATTGCTCACAGTTTTGTGCTAGAATCCGGCGATTCTCACTTGATGAAAATAGTTAAAGGAAGGCTTATGAAAGTGATCGAGGGTGGCTTCCCAGCGCCAAATGCAAAAATTGCTATCGTTATTGCTCGTTTCAACAGTTTTATTAACGAAAGTTTACTTTCTGGTGCAATCGATACTTTAAAGCGTCATGGACAAGTAAGCGAAGACAACATCACTGTTGTTCGTTGCCCTGGTGCAGTAGAACTTCCACTTGTAGCGCAGCGCGTTGCAAAAACAGGTAAGTTCGATGCGATTGTATCTCTTGGTACAGTAATTCGTGGCGGTACACCTCACTTTGACTATGTTTGTAGTGAATGTAATAAAGGTTTGGCACAAGTGTCTCTGGAATATTCTCTTCCAGTAGCGTTTGGTGTTCTTACTGTTGATACGATCGATCAAGCTATTGAACGCGCAGGAACCAAGGCTGGTAATAAGGGTGCAGAAGCAGCACTTAGCGCACTTGAGATGATCAACGTTCTTTCTGAAATCGATTCCTAATGGGGGCCAGTGTGAAACCAGCCGCACGTCGTAACGCACGTCAATTTGCTCTACAAGCAATTTATTCTTGGCAAATTACTAAAGAAAATATTGCTACCGTTGAAGAACAGTTCTTATCTGGTGGTAAGTACGATGAAGAAGAGCATCATGCTGCAGAGCCTGCTCTTGCTATGCCAGAAACAGACGTTGCATACTTCCGCGACCTACTAACTGGTGTTGCTCTTAGCCACATGGAACTTGATAGCAAGCTTCGTCCATTCGTATCTCGCCCTATGCAAGATCTGGATCTGATGGAACTAGCGCTTCTACGTTTAGCTATGTACGAGATGACTCGTCGCGAAGATGTACCATACAAAGTGGTTATCAACGAAGCTATCGAGCTTGCAAAAGTATTTGCAGCAGAAGACAGCCATAAGTTTGTTAACGGTGTGCTTGATAAAGCTGCACCGCACGTTCGTAAGAAATAAGACGTTCGTATATTGAATCTAAAGGTCAGCTTTTATGCTGGCCTTTTTTGTAACTAAATTTCTGTAATATCCATGATTACGGCGATTTTTATGAGACTAAAGATAGGGCATGTGATGTCTGGCGAATTTAACCTGATTGAAAAATATTTTGTAAATCGACAACCACAACGTAAAGACGTTCTTCTAGCTGCTGGCGATGATTGTGCTTTGGTCAAAGCGCCGGGCAATGTTGAGATAGCGATCAGCACGGACACCTTAGTGGCTGGTACCCATTTCTTAGCTGAGGCGAATCCGGCTTGGGTGGCACACAAAGCGTTGGCTTCCAATATCAGTGACCTTGCTGCAATGGGCGCGACGCCTGCTTGGGTGTCTTTTGCTTTAACCATGCCTGAAATCGATGAAGCATGGCTTGCTCCCTTCTGTGACTCCTTTTTTAAACTCGCAGACTACTTTGGTATTCAGTTAATTGGTGGCGACACAACCAAAGGTCCACTAAGCCTGACACTGACGGTACAGGGCTTTGTTCCTGAAGGACGAGCGCTGCGCAGAGATGGCGCGAAAGTGGGTGACTGGATTTACGTAACAGGTAACCTAGGTGACAGTAAAGCTGGCCTAGAGGTGCTACTTAACCCAGAGCAGAACAAAGCGAAGCCCTATGCTGCTGAGCTAGAAGAGAGACATTATGTGAGCACTCCACGAGTGTTAGCGGGTCAGGCGCTAGTGAACCTTGCTTCATCTGCGATTGATATCTCTGATGGTGTTATTGCTGATTTAAAACATATCCTTAAGCGTTCTCAAGTTGGCGCGAGTATTGATGTAAGCACGCTGCCTATCTCTGCAGAATTACGTCAGTTCGCTCCTGATATCATTTCAGCTCGGCAGTATGCGCTAACGAGTGGTGAAGAGTACGAGCTGTGCTTTACTGTACCAGAAGAGAATAAAGGGTCGTTGGAAAGTGCTTTGTCACACACAGGTACAAAAGTCACCTGCATTGGCCAGATAAGACCTGTAGAATATTTTGAATTACACAATAATGGTGAACCACTAAGCTGGAACTTAACTGGTTACGATCACTTTAAGGTTAATTGATGACAAACCCACTTTCTCTTATTTCTCTTAAAAACCCTTGGCATTTCTTAGCAACGGGTTTTGGCAGTGGCTTATCGCCTATTATTCCCGGCACAATGGGCACGCTTGCGTCAATTCCGTTGTACCTATTGTTGGTTCAGTTACCGTTTCCTGCTTACGTTGCCGTGGTGGTGGTAAGCTGCATTATTGGTATTAAGATCTGCCAAGTAACGTCTGACGATATGGGCGTGCATGACCACGGTTCTATCGTTTGGGATGAGTTCGCGGGCTTTTGGATCACCATGAGCTTAGTGCCTATGTTGAATATCCCTGCTGATGACTGGAAGTGGCTGCTGACTGGTTTTGTGCTTTTCCGCTTCTTTGACATGGTGAAACCATGGCCGATTGGTTGGTTAGATGCACGAATTCACGGCGGTTTAGGTATCATGATTGACGATATTGTAGCGGGTATTATGGCGGCTATTTCGTTGTATGCCGTGGCACATTTCGCTGGTTGGTTAGTGTGAGTTAACTGAAGGGCTAAGGTTTAGTTGGCGATACACCAAACTAATTAGCAGATACTAAAAAGGTTGACCCTAGGGCCAACCTTTTTTGTTTGCGGAGCTTACGAGCTTACGTATTAAAGCTACTTGGCAAGATAGTCAGTGATAGACTTCTCAATGCCTTTCGCGTCCAAACCAAGCTCTTCATGCAGTTCGCCTTGCGTACCTTGAGCAATGAACTTGTCTGGTAGGCCAAGGTTCAATACTGGCATCAGCAGTTTCTCTTGCATCAAGAACTCAATCACACCTGCGCCCGCACCACCTGCAATCGCATTCTCTTCGATAGTTACCAGTACATCGTGGTCAGCAGCAAGTTGTTTGATCAGAGCTTCATCGAGTGGTTTCACAAAGCGCATATCTGCAACTGTCGCATCGATGACGTCAGCGGCTTGAAGTGCACTCTCAAGGAAAGTACCAAAGCTTAAGATAGCGACTTTCGAGCCATCTTTTGTTTTTTCGCTTTCGCGAACGATACGACCTTTACCAATCTCAAGCGCGGTAAATTTATTTTGTATCTCAGTACCCATACCATTACCGCGAGGGTAACGAACGGCACTTGGACCTGTATGCTGGTGGCCAGTGTAAAGCATTTGGCGACATTCGTTTTCGTCGCTTGGCGCCATGATCACCATGTTTGGAATACAACGCATAAAGCTTAAGTCGAACGCACCTTGGTGTGTTTGACCATCAGCACCGACAAGACCTGCACGGTCAATAGCGAACATGACCGGTAAGTCCATGATAGCCACATCGTGGATCAGTTGATCGTAGCCACGTTGTAGGAACGTCGAGTAGATAGCGACAATCGGCTTATCACCCGCAATCGCCATACCCGTTGCTAGGGTCACAGCATGCTGCTCAGCAATTGCTACGTCGAAGTATTGTTCTGGGTACTCTTTCGAGAAACGCACCATGCCAGAACCTTCACGCATTGCAGGCGTGATCGCCATTAGCTTAGGATCTTGCGCCGCCATATCACACAAGAAATCGCCAAAAATCTTAGAGAAAGTTGGTTTAGAGCTGGTGCTCTTCGGCAGACTTGAATGTGCAGGGTCGAATTTAGGTACGCCGTGATAACCAATTGGATCTTTCTCAGCTGGCTCGTAGCCTTTGCCTTTCTTCGTCATGATATGTAAGAACTGAGGACCTTTAAGATCTCGCATGTTCTTGAGCGTTTTAATCAACTCATTGACATCGTGACCATCAATTGGACCAATGTAGTTGAAACCTAACTCTTCAAACATAGTGCCAGGGACAACCATACCTTTTAGATGTTCTTCTGTACGACGGACCAACTCTTTTATCGGCGGAACGCCTGATAGCACTTTCTTGCCACCCTCACGAATTGACGTGTAAAGACTGCCAGAAAGAACTTGAGCTAGGTGGTTGTTTAGAGCTCCTACATTTTCAGAGATCGACATCTCGTTATCATTAAGGATAACCAACATGTCATTGTGAATATCACCCGCATGGTTCATGGCTTCGAAAGCCATACCTGCGGTAATCGCGCCATCACCAATCACACTCACGACTTTACGATTCTTACCTTCTTTCTTCGCACTGATCGCCATACCAAGTCCGGCGCTGATCGATGTTGAAGAGTGACCAACAGAAAGGGTGTCGTATTCGCTCTCTTGTCGCCATGGGAATGGGTGCAATCCATCTTTTTGACGAATAGTCGACAAGCGGTCGCGACGACCAGTAAGAATTTTGTGCGGGTATGCTTGGTGGCCAACATCCCAAACCAATTGGTCAAAAGGAGTGTTATACACATAGTGCAGAGCCACTGTTAGCTCTACTGTACCTAAGCCTGACGCTAAGTGGCCACTTGACTGGCTCACTGAGTTAAGAAGATAGGTGCGTAATTCATCACAAAGCTGTGTTAGCGTCTCTTTCGGAAGTAGACGCAAATCCTCTGGCTTATCAGCCAAAGCAAGAGTTGGGTACTTTGATATATCAAGAGTCATAGGTAATGCGCGCTTATTGTCTTAGTTCTTGCGCTCGATGACGTATCGGGCGAACTCTTCGAGTGACTGGGTATTGTATGGGATTGCAGCCAAAGCTTGAAGCGCTTCCTGTAGCAGAGTTTGCGCTTTTTCTTGAGCGCCCTCTAAACCTAACAAAGAAGGGTAGGTGCTTTTGTTTAATTCTTGGTCAGAACCCTGTGGCTTACCCAAAGTTTCCGTGTCGCTGGTGATATCCAAAATATCATCTTGAACTTGGAAGGCTAACCCGATGGCATCGGCGTACCTATCTAATTGAGGCATTACTTCTAACGCTTTTTCACCAGCAGCGAGTGCACCTAATCGAATGGCACTCTTCATTAAAGCGCCCGTTTTATTTCGGTGAACTTCTTCTAATTCTTCTAGCGTAACAGCGCGGTTTTCGGCTTCAATATCAAGCGCCTGACCAATACACATACCTTGAGCACCAGAGGCTTCAGCTAAGCGTTGAATCATTCGAACGCGATTGCTTTCCCCATCAGCACTTAACGTGCCTTCCGCAAGTATAGTAAACGCGAGAGTTTGTAGTGCATCGCCAGTTAAAATAGCGGTCGCTTCATCAAATTTGATGTGACAAGTCTGATGACCACGGCGCAGTTCATCGTCATCCATCGCCGGAAGGTCGTCGTGAATCAGAGAATAGGCATGAATACATTCGATTGCAGAAGCTGGAGTATCGAGCTCTTCAGCCGTGCACCCGAGCATTTCCCCTGTAATGTAGACAAGAAATGGACGCGCACGTTTGCCGCCTAAAAGCAATCCATAACGCATTGCGTTGATAAGATTTTGATTTTGGTGTGGCAGGCGATCAAGCCAAAGGTTCAGTTGCTCGTTATTACGTGCTTGATAAGACAATAACGTCTCGATCATAGGGGATCTCATACAATTTGTTATTCAGGTTGTGGGTTAAAGTCGCTAAGTTCTGCATTTTGATCGTTTTGCAGTAAGATGCTAACGCGTTGTTCTGCATCGTTTAGTTTACTTTGACCGGCTCGAGCGAGGGAGATACCTCGTTCGAATTTTTTCAGCGCATCATCTAAAGCTAGATCACCATTTTCTAGTTGATCAACCAAGCCATCAAGCTCTTCGATTGCCGCTTCAAAGCTCATATTTTCAGGTTTCTTAGTAGCCATAATAAATCTGCGTTTGGAAAGATGAACGAACGTTACCCTAGGCCGCTGATATGGTCAAATGTAACAAAGGAATTTTGCTAGAAAGTTCGTTTTTAAGGGGCTTGAACTCACTTTGATTGAATAACCTTAGCTTTATCGAGTTTATGCGCTACGTATAGGGGTAAAGTCTGCGAATAGTAGTGACTCAAAAACGAAAAGTGTGATACTTAAGCCAAGAATTTACTAAAAGATCTTATAGTCTGGCCGATAAAAAGATTATCGTCGACGTAGAGCTACAAAAAAGCATGAGGAGTGCTCAGTGGATTTAGCAACCCTAATAGGTTTGATTGGTGGATTTGCCTTTGTAATCATGGCAATGATCCTAGGTGGAAGCCTCGGGATGTTCTATGACACGACATCCATTTTGATCGTGGTTGGTGGTTCAACGTTTGTTGTTCTGATGAAGTTCACCATGGGACAGTTCTTTGGCGCGACTAAGATTGCCGGCAAAGCTTTTATGTTTAAAGCGGATGAGCCTGAAGATCTTATTGCGAAAGTTGTAGAGATGGCTGATGCGGCTCGTAAAGGTGGTTTTTTAGCACTGGAAGAGATGGAAATTAACAACAGTTTCATGCAAAAGGGCATCGATCTTTTGGTGGATGGCCATGATGGAGATGTAGTTCGTGCTGCACTGCAAAAAGACATCGCATTAACCACAGAGCGTCATGAGCAGGGCGCGAAGGTGTTCTCTGCATTTGGTGATGTAGCACCCGCGATGGGTATGATTGGTACCTTGGTTGGCTTGGTTGCCATGCTTTCTAACATGGATGATCCAAAAGCGATCGGCCCTGCGATGGCGGTGGCACTTTTAACCACCCTATATGGTGCGATTCTTTCGAACATGGTGTTCTTCCCAATTGCCGACAAGCTTGCGCTGCGTCGTGACCAAGAGACACTCAACCGTCGTTTGGTTATGGATGGCGTACTCGCGATTCAAGATGGTCAGAACCCACGAGTAATCGATGGTTACCTGAAGAGCTACCTAAACGAAGGTAAGCGTACGATTGATGGTGAACCTGCGTAAGAGGAGTTGAAGATGGATGAAGAAAATCCATGTAAATGTCCTCCTCCGGGATTGCCTCAATGGATGGGGACATTTGCTGACTTGATGTCACTGCTGATGTGTTTCTTCGTACTGCTGCTCTCATTCTCTGAGATGGACGTACTGAAGTTCAAACAGATCGCTGGCTCGATGAAATTTGCGTTTGGTGTACAAAACCGCTTGGAAGTGAAAGACATTCCTAAAGGCACCAGCATCATTGCACAAGAGTTTCGACCTGGTCGTCCAGAGCCGACACCGATTGATGTGATCATGCAGCAAACGATAGATATCACTCAGCAGACGCTGGAATTTCATGAAGGTGAATCTGAGCGTGCTGGCGGTACCATGCGTGATCAAGGCAAGATGACCGGAGGCAAGTCGCCAGAGGTTTCGACTCACGACAATCAAAACTCTGAGTCAGACCAACAGCAACAACAAGCTGAAGCTCAATCGCAAGAGATGGAAACCTTGATGGAAAGCATCAAGAAGGCGTTGGAGCGAGAGATAGACCAAGGCGCGATTGAAGTTGAAAACCTTGGCCAGCAGATTGTGATTCGAATTCGTGAGAAGGGTGCATTCCCATCGGGTTCTGCTTTCCTACAGCCTAAGTTCCGACCTTTGGTGAGACAGGTTGCTGAGTTGGTGAAAGATGTTCCGGGTATCGTTCGAATCTCAGGGCACACCGATAATCAACGTCTTGATTCCGAGCTTTATCGCTCTAATTGGGACTTGTCATCACAGCGAGCAGTGTCTGTTGCTCAAGAGATGGAAAAGGTGCGTGGTTTCTCTCATCAACGCTTGAGAGTACGCGGCATGGCGGATACCGAGCCAGTCGAGCCGAACGATACTGAATGGCAACGTAGCCTCAACCGCCGCGTTGAAATCAGCATCATGCAGGGCGAGCCGCTTTACAGTGACGAAGTGCCTGTTATTAATGAATAGCCGATACGTGTACACACGGTAGCATGCAGATAGCATCGAAAGCCCAACCTTATAATGAGGTTGGGCTTTTTGTTTGCTGGTCTTCAATGGTTCTCTCTGCGGCATTTATGTCGTTTCGAAACCTGCTACTGTTAATAACAAGCGGTTTAATGATGGTGTTACAGCAAGCACTCTTTTCCTTGCTTCACTTTCTCATGTATAATTCGCGCCCTTAGATTTAGATATGATCTATTCTTGCTTCAAGTGCTGTGTAAATTCTCTAATTTACTTGGCGATGAGCGTTTTCAAAATTTTGAACATTAATGTTGTGAAAGTACTATGAAATTTATTGTTAAGCCCCATCCGGAAATTTTTGTAAAAAGTGAATCGGTGCGTAAGCGCTTCACAAGGATTCTAGAGTGCAACATTCGTAACGTTATTCAACGTCGCTGTGAAAGTGTTGCGGTATTCAACCGTCGCGATCATATTGAAGTGACGTCTGAGAGTGACCAGTACTACGCAGAAGTGTTAGAGGCTCTGACTCACACTCCAGGTATTCACCACTCTCTTGAAGTTCAACAGTCTGAATTCAAAGACTTGCACGATATTTACGAGCAAGTACTAGAACGCAGCCGTGCTGACATTGAAGGCAAGACTTTCTCTGTACGTGCTAAGCGTCGTGGTAAGCATGACTTTACCTCTATTGAACTTGAGCGCTACGTAGGCGGCGGTCTAAACCAAGCAGTTGAGTCAGCGAAAGTTCGACTTAAGAACCCTGATGTAACCGTTAAGGTTGAAGTGGCTAACGACAAGCTAAACCAAGTTCTAGCTCGTCACAAAGGCCTCGGTGGCTTCCCTCTTGGTACTCAAGAAGATCTACTGAGCTTGATCTCTGGCGGCTTTGATTCTGGTGTTTCAAGTTACCTGCACATCAAACGCGGCTCTAAGGTTCACTACTGTTTCTTCAACCTTGGTGGCCCAGCGCACGAGATTGGTGTTAAACAAGTGGCTCACTATCTATGGAATAAATACGGCTCATCTGCAAAGGTGAAGTTCATTTCTGTAGACTTTGAACCTGTGGTTGCTGAAATCCTTGAGAACGTAGAAGACGGCCAAATGGGCGTTGTTCTTAAGCGTATGTTCATGCGTGCTGGTGGTATGGTTGCAGACAAGTTCAAGATCGAAGCGTTGGTTACTGGTGAAGCACTAGGTCAGGTATCAAGCCAAACGCTAACTAACCTGCGTCACATCGACAACGTGACAGATACTTTGATTCTTCGTCCGCTTATCAACTGGGATAAAGAAGACATCATCGACCTTTCTCGTATCATCGGTACTGAAGACTTCGCTAAGGTAATGCCTGAGTACTGTGGTGTTATTTCTAAGAAGCCAACAGTGAAAGCGAAGAAAGGCAAACTGGAAGCAGAAGAAGCTAAGTTTAACTTTGAAGTGCTGGATCAAGTGATCGAGAACGCTCGTGTTATGGATATCCGTGACATCGAGAAAGAGAGCCAAGAGCAAGCGCCTGAAGTTGAACAAGTTCAAGCTGTTGCTGAGCACGCTATCGTTCTTGATATCCGTAGCCCAGAAGAAGAAGACGAAAGCCCATTAGAGATCGAGGGTGTTGAAATTAAACACATCCCATTCTTCAAGCTTTCGACTCAGTTTGGCGACCTAGACCAAGCGAAAGAGTACTTGCTGTACTGTGACCGTGGTGTAATGAGCCGTCTACAGGCACTTTACCTACAAGAGCAGGGCTTCCATAACGTTAAGGTTTACCGCCCATAGTGGTGTGTTGACCAAGCGTTAATCATTTTGCAAAGCCGTTTACTGAAAAGTAAGCGGCTTTTTTATTTTCTATTGTGAATGATTTACAGTAGTCAGACAGAGGCGTGAGTTTGGGCGTGCTATCGTCATGCTCAGCTTTGAAATTTTTGATTGATAGAAAGAGTGTGTTCTAAACGGGTTTATAAGTACCGAAGAAGTGTGAGTATCTTGAAGTATTCTGTTACTTTTTAGTGCAACTCAATGGTGCTATTTGTATGTGTTCAGTTGATTATTTGAGTGGGTGTCTGATTCTGTGATTGGCGATGAAAAATAATAAAGATTAATTAGCACAGCTATTGATAAACTTGTTGTTACATTTCTTTGCACATAAAAAAACACCGCCCATAAGGCGGTGTAAACAAATTTGACAGACAGGTCAAAATAAATACAGGAAGTACATGCCTCGTTTCAGTATAAACTGCAACAAAACATTTGGTAGAACTCTACCCAACTCGAAAAGAACGAGTTTGCAAACACAACATCGCAGGAGCTAAGCCAATTGATTCTAGAGAGAATCAAGCCGTTCAGGCTAGCTGCTGCGGGATGAAATATAGAATTTCTCTGGCTGCTAGGCAATGGACAAATTATAATGTTTCAGATAAAAAAAACTAATGCTTATTTAGAGAGTAACTATGTCTCGTCGATTACCCCCATTAAACTCGCTAAGAGTGTTTGAAGCTGCAGCTCGACACTTGAGTTTTACGCGTGCTGCAGAAGAGTTGTTTGTTACTCAAGCGGCAGTCAGTCATCAGATCAAAGCGCTTGAAGAATTCTTATCTTTGAAGCTGTTTCGCCGAAGAAACCGCTCTTTGCTGCTAACTGAAGAAGGTCAAAGCTACTTCTTAGATATCAAAGATATTTTCACATCACTAGCAGAAGCGACAGACAAAGTGCTGGAGCGAAGTGAGAAGGGCGCATTGACCATCAGTTTACCGCCGAGTTTTGCTATTCAATGGTTGGTACCAAGGCTCGCTGACTTTAATCAGCAAGAGCCTGATATTGATGTAAGAATCAAAGCCGTTGATATGGATGAAGGCTCGCTAACCGATGATGTAGACGTCGCTATCTATTATGGCCGAGGTAATTGGTCGGGGCTTAGAGCCGATAAGCTTTACCAAGAATACTTGATCCCTCTTTGCTCACCTTCCGTGCTGCTAGGAGTAAAACCATTAGAATCTCTCAGTGATTTAGCATGTCATACGCTATTGCATGATACTTCTCGAAAGGATTGGAAACAGTTCGCTAAGCAAAATGGCATCGATGGGGTAAACGTTAATCACGGCCCTATCTTCAGTCACTCAACCATGGTGCTGCAGGCAGCGGCTCACGGCCAGGGCATTGCTCTGGGTAACAACGTGTTGGCGCAGCCTGAAATCGAAGCGGGTCGTTTGATTGCGCCTTTTGATGAAGTGTTGGTGAGTAAGAACGCCTTCTATGTGGTTTGTCATGAGAAACAAGCCGACATGGGTCGTATTGCTACCTTCCGCGACTGGATGCTAGCGAAAGCGCAAAGTGAACAAGAGGACTTACTCGATGAATAACGTCATCATTGATGGTGAAGACAATCCCATCACCTTTATCTTTGCCCATGGTGCTGGCGCAGGCATGGAGCATGAGTTCATGCAGTCGGTAGCCAAAGGGTTAGCCTTTAAAGGGATACGAGTGATTCGTTTCAACTTCCCTTACATGATTAAACGTGCTGAAGATGGTAAGCGTCGTCCACCTGACAGAGCGCCTAAGCTACTTGAAGCCTATCAAGAGATTATTGAGCAGGTTGATGCCGGTAAGCTTGTGATTGGTGGTAAGTCGATGGGAGGGCGTATGGCGAGCCATTTGTCTGAACTTGATAAGGTGGCCGCAATGGCGTGTTTAGGCTTTCCTTTCCACCCACCAGGTAAACCCGAGAAATACAAAGGTGAGCATCTGGCTGAGTTAGCAAAGCCATGCCTCATTTTACAAGGTGAGCGCGATACCTTTGGTAAGCGTGAAGAGTTTGCTGATTTTGATCTGTCTGATTCTATTCGTGTTGAATTTATTCCCGATGGCGACCACAGCTTTAAACCTCGTAAGAGTTCTGGTTACACCGAGCAGCAGAATATTGCGTTAACCGTTGAGAAGTTATCAGCGTTTATCAAAGAGGTACTCAATGAGAAGTAAGTATTTACTCACGTTTGCTGGCATCTCTGGTGCGGTTGCTGTGATGCTTGGCGCATTTGCAGCTCACGGTTTGAAAGCTATCTTGTCTGAATATCTGCTAGGCGTGTTTGAGACGGGTGTTCAGTACCAATTTATCCATACTCTAGCGATATTGGCGTGTGGCGCTCTGCTGCAGATGAAACTTGGCGCTAAATCACAAAAATATTTTTTCATTGCGGCAATTTGCTTTATCATCGGCATCCTTTGTTTTAGTGGCAGCCTTTATGGCTTGGCACTGACAGGAATAAAATGGTTTGGCCCTATCACTCCGTTTGGTGGTCTACTATTTATCATTGGTTGGGGAGTCTTCTCCTTCGCTGCTTTGAATATAAAAGAGGTAACTCAGTGAAACACGTACTACTTTATTGTCGCTCTGGTTTTGAAAAAGAATGTGCTGGCGAAATTCAAGACAAGGCAACACAACTGGAAGTGTTTGGTTTTCCTCGCCTAAAGAACAATACAGGTTTTGTATTGTTTGAATGTTACCAAGCAGGTGAAGCGGACAAGTTGATCAAAGAGATCGATTTCCAATCACTGATCTTTGCTCGTCAAATGTTGGCAGTGGCTGTTGAAATTAAAGACCTGCCAACCGATGACCGTATTTCTCCAATTCTTGAGGCGCTTTCTGAGAAAGAAGGTTTCCCTCGTTGTGGTGATATCCGTATTGAAACGCCAGATACTAACGAAGCAAAAGAGCTTTTGAAGTTCTGCCGTAAATTTACCGTGCCGATGCGTCAAGCGATGCGTGGTAAAGGCCTGATGACAGCGAAAGATAACGCTAAGAAGCCTGTGCTTCATTTATGCTTCATCGCTCCGGGCCACTGTTTTGTTGGTTACTCTTACCCAACGAACAACTCCCAGTTCTTTATGGGTATCCCTCGTCTGAAGTTCCCATCAGATGCGCCAAGCCGTTCTACATTGAAGCTAGAAGAAGCATTCCACGTATTCATCCCTCGTGATGAGTGGGACGAGCGTTTGGCTCCTGGTATGTGGGGTGTTGATTTAGGTGCATGTCCAGGTGGTTGGACTTACCAATTGGTTAAGCGCTCGATGTTCGTTCACTGTGTTGATAACGGCATGATGGCAGACAGCCTAATGGAAACAGGTCAAATTAAGCACCACATGGTGGATGGCTTTAAGTTTGAACCAGACCGTAAGAACGTAACTTGGATTATCTGTGACATGGTTGAGAAGCCAGCTCGTGTTGCTCACCTTATGGGTGAGTGGATCATCAAAGGCTGGGCGAAAGAAGCACTGTTCAACCTTAAACTGCCTATGAAAGGCCGTTACGATGAAGTACTGCAAGATATCGAGAACCTAAAAGTGTTCCTGATTGAGAACAAAGTGAAGTTCAAGATGCAGGCTAAGCACCTTTACCACGATCGCGAAGAGATCACGGTCCACATTCAGGCGCTTTCAAACATCTCACCGCACTAATATTTACGTTAGTGTGTCAGTGATAAAAAATGCTCCTTTAAGGGGCATTTTTTGTATCAATATTATCGAGTCACAGCGACTTAAGCGTTTGCTTCGTAACGAATATCTTGCAGGTTGAACCCTAAATCAATATCGGTTTTGAGTGCCGATACTTGCTTACATACACGAGCGGATTCGATGTGTTCGTCGAACTTCTTACGATATTTTTTCGGCAGATCTTCTGCTTGATAGGCCGCTTCGATATCTGGGTAAGTGGTCAATATCTCTTTGGCTGCTTTTGGCCCGATACCTGGGATGCCCGGTACTTGGCTTGAGCTTACGCCCGTTAATCCCCAGTAATCCGCCAGTTGTTCAGGTTTAACGCCAAACTCAGCTTCGATAAAGGGTTTATCTAACCAGCGGTGCTGGAAGTAATCTCGGATCTGAAGCGTTGGTGACAACAGTTGGCAGTAGCCCTTATCCGTCGAGACGATGGTGACGGTTTCTCCGTGGTCAGCCACTTTCTTTGCCAGTGTTGCGACGAGATCATCCGCTTCATCGCCATCAGACAGCAGTGAATCAATGCCTAACTCCCACCAAGCTTGTTGAATAGCATCAAGGCCTTTCATCAATGGTTCTGGCATGGGTTTACGATTCTGCTTATAAGCAGGAAGCACATCTGCGCGCCAGCCACGGTCTTGTAAATGGTGATCAAATACCGCGATGATGTGGGTGGGCTTTGATTCATTCAGAATCTTATTGAGAGTGCGAATTGTGGTGGTAATGGTTCTTGCTATATCGGTTGGATCCGGCTGAACAGAGTGCACGCGTCGGATGAGGTTTAAGGCATCGATAATAACAAGATGGATAGACATAAGTTTCCACTAAATAGGCAATAAAAAAGGGGCTGCTAGCCCCTTATAGTAACGTATCACTTGGTGAGTTGAAACGTTGGTAACGTAAACGCCTTAATCACGTGAGGCGATTTTATAGCAAGGCACGTAGTCGGTCCCTCCCGGTAACTTCATTCGATGTTGCTCAACAAAGTCATTCAGCAGTTGGTCCATCTTGGTCATTAGCTCTTTGTCGCCATCAATTAGGAATGGGCCGTGCTTCTCGATCTCCAGAATACCCTCTGCTTTGACGTTACCAGCCACAATGCCTGAGAACGCTTTACGTAAATTAGCGGCTAGGCTTTCTGTTTTTTGGTCCATATGAAGATCAAGCGCCGCCATAGATTCGTGTGTTGGGTCGAATGGCAGTTGGAACTCAGGCTCAATATGCAGTGACCAGTTGTAGCTGTAGGCATCACCGGTCTCTTTACGGTGAGAACGCACATCTGGCATCGCTTGTTTCATGATTTTCGCAGCGCGTGCTGGGTCATCAATCACGATCTCGTAATGTTTCTGAGCATCAGGCCCTAGAGTTTCCCCAATGAACTTATCGATTGAGCGGAAGTAAGCCTCACTCTCTTTCGAGCCCGTTAACACAATCGGCATTGGCTGTTCGGCGTTATTCGGGTGCATCATGATCCCTAAGATGTACAGCAGCTCTTCGGCCGTGCCGGGGCCGCCTGGGAAAATGATGATGCCATGTGCCATACGAACAAACGCCTCAAGACGCTTCTCAATATCTGGCATGATCACCAGTTCGTTGACGATTGGGTTTGGTGGCTCAGCCGCAATGATCGAAGGCTCGGTAAGCCCAAGATAACGATGATCGGTGTAACGCTGCTTCGCGTGACCAATGGCAGCCCCTTTCATTGGGCCTTCCATTGCACCCGGTCCACAACCGGTACAGATATTCAGTTCACGGAGGCCGAGCTCATTACCGACTTCACGAGTGTATTGGTATTCGCTGGCATTAATAGAGTGACCACCCCAACATACAATCAGGTTAGGCTCGATGCCCGGCGTAAGTGCGCCTGCATTCCTCAGAATACCAAATACGAGGTTGGTAATGTGAGTGGCATTAGTCAGGTTGAGCCTTTGGTTATCTGCGAGGTGCATGTTGACGTAAACAATGTCACGCAGCACTGAAAATAGGTGTTCTTGGATACCCTTGATGATCTCACCATCGACAAAGGCATGCTCTGGTGGGTTGCTCAGCTCGAGTTTGATACCACGCTCACGTCGCACTACCTCAACATCAAACGATTGATACTTGTCGAGTAGCTCTTTGGAGTTGTCGGTGTGGCTACCTGAGTTGAGTACCGCTAACGTACAGTTACGATACAGTTGGTATAGATCACTAGACGCGGTTTTCTTAAGACGCTCAACCTCAAGTTGAGAGAGTAAATCCATGCTACCGGCAGGGCTGATATGAGTGATCATAGTGCCTCCTTGTTGAAAAGAGCAGAGGACGTTGAAGTGACCCTCTGGCTCGAGAGTGAGAAGCAAACGTTGAAAGTGTTTGGTTAAAGGTGGGGGAGAGTTAACCAGACGAAACGGATACGACAGCGTTGCTTGCCAAGAATGCTTGTTAAGCGAATGTTAATCATTAGCTTAGCAAACATTGAGGGAAATGGTATGTGATAAGTATTTGAAAAAATGAAATAAATTAAATCTAGGGCTGGCCTAGTGCCAAACAAGTTGGTTATTACCGCGTTGTTTTGCTTTATTTAGTGTTGTATTGAGTCGCTCTAACACTTCTTCAGGTGTATCTGACTCTTTAAACTGAGTACTTGCCGCGCATAAAGTAATCGTGATTTGTTGGTCACGGAACTTAAAGGGTAAGCGGCTTACTTGAGTTTGAATGTTTTGAATCACTTGGTGACAATATTCATCGGTTTGCTCTGGCAATAGTAAGACAAATTCTTCACCTGAAAAACGCGCCACAGTATCGGTCGTGCCTGCTTCTTTGGTGATGGTTCTTGCGATGATCTTAAGCGCTTTATCGCCGGCGGTATAACCAAAGCTATCGTTAATGGCTTTGAAGTTGTCGATGTCCAGAAGTACTACGCGCAGTGAGTGTTGTGCGCGGATCCAGCGGCGATACTCAAGCTCTAAGCGATCAGTAAAGGCAGTGCGATTGTAAACCTTGGTTAGAGGATCAAGCAGCATACGCTGAGCCTGATCTTCCAAGCGCTTACGGTAATCTTGCGTCACTTCATAGAGTGAATCTAACTGAGTCTTTCCGTAACTCATTCTCTCTATCAGAGCTTGTTCTTTTTGCTCTGCGTGGTTCAGCCTTTCCGAAAGAGAGGCGATTTCACTGAGTAGCGGATTAATCGACAGCTTTAAACTATCAATATCTTTCGCTTTATCTACCGAGCTTTGGCTTCTAGTGACTAGTTCATTTAACTCAGAGTTTAGACCTTGTCGGTGCTCAAAGTAGCTCTGGCTCTGGTCGGCATTTTGGTCTGCCGTTTTGATGCTGGACGCTAAAGAAGAATTAAGCTGATCGATGAATTGTTCAGACTTCTTACGTTCTAGGTTGGTGCCTTCAATAACCAGTTTGAGGATCTGAAGTGTTAGCTCAAGTAGGTTTTGTGTGGAAACACCAAGCAGCAGCTTCGCTCGAATATCGGTAAGCAGATCACCCGATTCACCCTCGAAGTCGAGTTCAGTGATCAGATGTTGTAGTTCGTTTGATAGGTCGGAAAGGAGCTCTTGTTCCGGAGAATGCGCAGCGTCAGCAAAATGGGTGCGTGAGTTATTCGCCATAATCTTTATGGCACGCTCATAAATACCGAGAAGTTTCATGGCGTGGTCGACTTTCTGACTGCCATTGCATTCGGAGAAGCTAAGTAAGTTTCGTAGGTCGCGTTTGAGCTGTGCTGGAAGGCCAGTTATGCGCTGCAGCGTTTCCCCACTGTGCTTAATGCTATCGTCCAGATACCCGTTCTGTTTATCCATAGCCAACGTTTTCTGCTTAAGCATCCTTTCTAATACTGCCAGTTTTGGGATCATTGAGCTAATGTCTTTTTGCTTTTCTAGCTCTTCCCTAAGGGCAATGAGGTTTTCATCTAAATGGCTGTTACTACCAACACATGCATCACTTAAAGACGTGACGATACGCTTTAGAACTTTCTGTTCTCTAATAAACTTGAACGAGGTGTCTCTTTGCGTCAAACGGACCTGCTCCAACTGAGATTTCAGCTGGTGGAGTTGCGCCTGAATGTCTTTTTCAAGAATGCCCATAGATGTATTTATTAGCGCCGCGTAGACCGATCTCGATCATTTTGATGAAATTCCGTTACATCGATAATAACAAAACTAAAAATAAGGTCACGACTTGCTGCTCTTAACCGCTCGCAAATCAGTCATCTTTTAGCATTTTTTTGATGTTGTCCTCATTCTGGTACGAGGATTGTATTTTTATTAACCCTTGATTAATCGCATGTTTACACGCTTCTCTTATGTTACCAGTTGCAAGGCTCGCTGCTGGTGCATTATCGATAGCTTTTAGATAGACCCATTGGCTACTGCGCTCTTTGAGACTGATCTCACGGGCGAGATTGGTCGACATCAACAATACGTCGAGCAGCTCTTGATCGTTAATTGCGGTGTAAGCGCGTGGCAAGAATGGGTAGTCAGCGATGCCCATACGGACCGTTCGGTTGATGTTTCGCTCTGTTTCGAAGTCATTCACCCAAGACTGAATCTTTCTGAACATGTCCTCAGGCGACAAATCACGGTCCGCGTTTGGCTCGATATAAAGCAGGTTCGCATCCGAGAAGTGGTAGACACGAGCTGGGCCTTCAAGCTTAGATTTTAGGAATTCACCGAAAGCGTCTTCCAGTTCTAGACCGGCTTTGTAACCGTTCTGCGTGTACATATTGCGTAAGAACGGTAAATCAATCATCACGAAGCGTAAGCGGTCGTTGAGTGGCTCATGAATCAATTCGCCAAGTTGCCACTGTTCGAAGGTCTGGCTGGTTTGTTCCAGCGAGTTAGAGAGCTTCGCATTGAGCATTCTTAAGTTCGGAAGCTTAGATCGTGAGTGCGTAAACAGGTCTGTTCGTAGTGAGTCGACTTCTTTGGCTAAGGTTTGAATGAGGTAGCCACGGCGAAGCACAAAGAAGAACAAGATAATACTGAACAAGAATAGGGCGAACGATATTTTCTGGAACTTGCGATGCTCTAGTTTGTACTTTTCTAGCTCTTGCGCTTGGCCTGCGTAGTGCAGGGTTTGTTCGGCAAATTCTTTCTGTTGACGGAACGCGTCTTCGCCAACACGGTTGAGTTTTTGCTGCTCTAGAGAGACAAGGCTGTTGTATTGCTTGAGGTTTGCCAATGCTTGCTGTGGACGACCTGCCTGTTCATAACCCAAAGAAAGTAAGTAGTACGAGCGTTGTGAAAGGCGCATGTTCTCTATCTGGCGTGAGATCTCAAGTGCACGTGTCGCATGCTTTATCACGTCTTCGCTTTCTTGTAGGTGATACGCTAACCCTGCAGATAACAGTGCAGCACGGCCTTCCAGCTTTGGAATGTCGGTATATTCCAGCAGCTCAAGGGCACGGGTTAGGTACTGTTCTGCTAGAGGGTAGTTATAAAGGCGTAAGTAGGTCGCCGATAGACTTAGTCGGATATCAATGACTTGGTGGATATCTCGGTCAGTGCTTTCGTGATCAAGAACGTTGAAGAAGTGTACCAAGGCAAGGTTATATTTCCCTTGATAGAAGTACACATCCCCCATTTTCTTAAGCACTTGTGCTAAGACAGGCGAGTTTTCAAAGTTGTCATAGAAATCAGCGGCTTGAGATAGGTGTTCTAACGCTTTATCCAACACTTGGCGCTCAAAGAAAAGCTGCGCAAGTAGGCGGTTGACCTTGGCCAAACGTGAACTTAGATTGCCCTCTACTGATTTCCAGTAGCCATACAACAACTCGGATAACGCGTGGTTGTACTCTTTGTGAGTCAGATAAAACTCGCCGACGGAGATATGGTAGTCGATGGTGACTTTTTCAGAGTAACGTTGATCGAGATAGGTTTTGGCTTCTTGATAGAACTTTTCGGCTTCATCGATCTTGTTGTCGTAAGAGGCGATGTCGGCTTTCAACATGATCAAGCGATAGGTAATGCCTTCCGTTAAGCGTAAGGTTTTATTCACCGACTCTAGATTTGTTTCAATGTTAGTGAGCTCTGATTTTGCTTTGGCTGATTTTCTATCACTCAGCCAAAGTAAGCGAACTTTTAGGATCTGAAGATCTATTTTTAGGTAATCAAGCTTATAGGTTTGCGCTAGCTCGGAGGCTTTGTCGATGTGCTGAATCGCAATACGCATATTGCCAAGGTTGTATTCCGCTTTGGCTAAGATCTTATACGCATCGATACTGCTGTTTGGTGTTCGAATCGAGGAGTCTGTCTCTTCGCGAGAAATAGCTGAAGGGCTTTTCTCGCGTTGATCAGAAAGGACACGCAGCGTTAGGTAGCTGTTGGCCATTTGTTTTGCTTGGCTCGGCTCGATCTCAACCAAATTATTGGCTTCATTGAGTAGCGCCGACGAATAAACCGACGCATTGACCGATGTGCTTAAGCTTAAAATAAATAGACTAACAACGTATAACCAACGCATTTCAATGTCCCTTTAAAGATTTGGTAGGTTCAAATAAGTGTGGGTGGTTCTCGCCTGATTATTGGCGAGCCATACGCTTATTGTGGCTTGGTCTATCTTGCTCTGTTGAACGGTATGGGTTGATATCCAGACCACCACGACGTGTGTAACGTGCGAACACAGTTAGCTTCGAAGGTGCACAGTATTTCATGATGTCAGTGAAGATACGCTCAACACATTGTTCGTGGAATTCATTGTGCTCACGGAAAGAAACTAAATAGCGTAGCAGAGCTTCACGGTCAATTTGCTTACCAGAATATGCGATCTCAACGCTGCCCCAATCCGGTTGATTGGTGATCAAACAGTTCGACTTCAATAGGTGGCTGTGCAGTGTTTCTTCAACGTCTTGTTCGCCAGCAGCGCCTTCAAGCAGCGACGCTTCAAAGTCGTAGCTAGTGATTTGGATGTCTTGGTTGTCGATACAGTCACCTTCCATCGTCACGATAGGTTGGTTAGTGTAGTCGGTTACTGAGTTTACATTCACAATCACCGTTTCGCCTGCACATGCCGACAAATCTTGGGTCAGGCGCTCGGTTACTTGATCCCAGTTTTCAAATTGAGTCTGGTTGTAGCTGTTCAGGTACAGCTTGAAAGATTTTGATTCAATTAAATTTGGGCTGGTTGCTGGGATGAAAACTTCACCGACAGCCACTTGTGGTAGACCATTGGTGTTTAGCCACGAAAGCTCGTACATCGTCCAAATATCATGACCAACAAAAGGCAGCTCGCCGTTTAGCGCAAGATCATCGCGATTAAGGCTACGAGGCACTGGTTGCAATAAACTTGCATCGTATTGGTTAGAGTACTCAGTTTTTTGGCCAAGGGTTAAACCCGCTAGCTCTTTTGCGTCAGAATATTTGCTCATACTTTCGTTTCAAATTCGATTAGAATGGGGTCGATTTTACTGAATCCCCCTTACCCTGTCATTAAGTCATCGCTTAATCGGCGCGGAAAGGGCTCGGATTCTATTTATTATTTTGTGTTTAGGAGATTTTCATGACTCAACGTGCTCAAGACGCACTACTTTCTTTTAGTCAGCGATACGTTGACGCGTGGCAGCAGAAACACCAAAGCTTACCTCGTAATGAGGAGTTGGTGGACATCGTATCGCCATGCGTAGAAGAAAAGAGTGGCGATGCCGTGTTGTGGAAGCACTATCCACGTGAGCAATTCGCGGATTTCACCAACGTTGAAACCGGTATTGAGTTGACTCTGCATGAAGACATCAAAACTTTCTACGGCGCACAATTCAGCGCAGATATGAACGCAACTTTCGATGGTAACGAATTGACTCTGTTACAGATTTGGAGTGATGAAGACTTCGAATGCCTACAAGAAAACATTTTGGGTCACCTAGTAACTCAGCGTCGCTTGAAGCTAAAACCAACGGTTTTCATTGCCGCGACCGATGCTGAGCTGGATGTTATCTCTATCTGTAACCTAACGGGTAACGTGATTTTGGAGCGCTTAGGTACCAAAAATCGTGATGTGCTCGCCGAGACATTGGCAGAATTTTTAGAAAAGCTACAACCAGCGGTATAAATAGATGTACGTACTAGAACTTCAATTTGAGTGTTTTGATAACACAACGGTAAGCGCTGTCGACAAGGCGGTTAATGGCTTAATGGATGCACTTCGTTATAACGGACAAGTGTTAGGTCGTGAGTTCCCAATCGTGATGGGCGATGGTGAATTCTATGTTCGCGTTGTGTGCCCGGAGCAAGATAGCTTGCACCCGCGTAATCACTCAGACTTTGTGAAAGTGTGTTTTGATCGCTTGTCTAACGCGAGCCTACTAGCGCCTAAAATGCGTTTGCTAGGTCGAGATCTGAACTCAGAAGAAGTGGCAGAAGATGAAACACCAAGCTGGCAGGTGTTATACACGACATTCGTGCACACCTGTTCACCGCTGCGTAGTGGCGATAGCTTGCTACCAATCCCTTTGTATCGCAATCCACCTACCTTCAATGGCGACCATAAAGCCGTGTTGAAATGGCAGACCGAATGGCAAGCCTGTGATGAAGTACAAATGGGTGGTGGTTGTCGCGCGGAACATGCAACGCTAACCGAGATCAGTGACACGAAGAGTGTGCTGTTTAAACGCGGTTGGGGTCTAAGAGGGCGCATTGAGTATCTGACTAAGGTTCCAACCTACTACTACTTATACCGTGTCGGTGGGATCAGCCTGAAAGATGAAAAAGAGCGCAAATGCCCGCAATGTGGTGGTGAATGGCTGCTAGATGCGCCTATCCACGATATTTTCTATTTCAAGTGTGATGACTGCCGATTGGTGTCAAACATCTCTTGGGATCACCTGAAGTAATCGACTTTGTTTCGCTTAAATCTGAGATGCTTTACTTTCTAGCAAATCTTTATCATTAAAAAAGGGGCTGACGTTATGTCAGCCCCTTCGGGTATCTATACAGTGCTGTCGTTTAGTTGATTACCAACCTTTAACGACGCCACCTTGGAAGATGTCAGAAGCTGCGTTGTACACTTCTTCAGTTTGGTAAGCTTTAACGAAGTTTTGTACGTTTTCAGCGTTTAGGTTGTCTTCACGAGAAACGATTAGGTTTACGTAAGGAGAATCTTTGTCTTCAACGAATACGCCATCTTTTTGTGGAGTCAGGTTGATAGAGCTCGCGTAAGTTGTGTTGATGATAGATAGAGCAACATCATCAAGAGAACGTGGCAGTTGAGCTGCGTCTAGTTCAACAATCGTTAGGTTCTTAGGGTTACCCACGATGTCGCGAACTGTAGCTAGAAGACCTGCGCCTTCACGAAGTTCAAGAAGACCTTGTTGCTCAAGAAGAAGTAGAGAGCGACCTAGGTTTGTAGGGTCGTTTGGTACAGCAATACGAGCACCGTCTTGGATTTCGTCTACCGATTTCACTTCTTTAGAGTAACCCGCAATTGGGTAAACAAACGTGTTACCAGCGATAGTTAGCTTGTAGCCACGGTCAGCCACTTGCTGATCTAGGTACGGTGCGTGTTGGAATGCGTTGATGTCGATAGAACCATCATCTAGAGCTGCGTTTGGTGTTACGTAATCCGTGAAAGTAACCAGTTCAACGTCTAGGCCGTATTTCTCTTTCGCTACTTTAGCTGCCACTTCAGCAACTTGCGCTTCTGCACCTGCCATTACGCCAACTTTTACTTTAGAAGTATCCACTTCTTTATCACCACAACCTGCTAGAACTAGCGCTGAAGCTGCTGCTGCGATAGTTAGTAAACCTTTAAGGTTAAATTTCATAATAATCTCCTTTTAATAAATCTATTTAATTAGGTTCAGACGACTCTAATCTTTATGTGTGAGTCTTTATCTGTGGTCAACGCGGCGAACTAATGAATCACCGATTGATTGAATAATTTGTACCAGCACAATCAACATCACTACTGTCACAGCCATGATGGTCACATCGTAGCGGTGGAATCCGTAACGAATCGCGACATCACCTAGGCCACCACCGCCTACAGTACCGGCCATTGCTGAGTAGCTCACCAGAGTCACTAGCGTAATCGTTACTGAGTTGATGATAGTCGGTAGTGCTTCTGGAAGCAGAACCTTATTGATGATTTGTGTTGGTGTTGCGCCCATTGATTGGGCCGCTTCCACTAGACCTGTTGGTACTTCAAGTAGTGCACTTTCGATAAGTCGAGCCACGAATGGGATAGCGCCAATCGTCAGTGGAACAATCGCTGCTGTTGTACCGATGAAGGTACCAATCAGCATCTTAGTCAGTGGAATAATCGCAACCATCAAAACTAAGAAAGGTACTGAACGACCCACGTTCACAATCGCACCTAGAATCTTGTTTACTTTGGTGTTCTCTAACAGGCCACCTTTTTTAGTCGTATGCAGAATCACGCCTAGTGGAATACCGACCGCGAAGCCAACAATGCCTGCAACAGCAACCATGTAAAGCGTTTCGCCTGTTGCGCCTAATAGAAGGTTACCGTTAAGGCTGATCCAGTCAGCAATCTCGTTGAAACTAAAGGACATAACCAAGCACCTCTACTTTTACATTGTTGTCGCGTAGGAATTGGATAGCAGCATTATCATCTGCTTCATTACCGAACAGTTCAGCGACCATCATGCCGAACTTCACGCCACCGGCGTAATCAAGGTCAGAACTTAAGATGCTGACATCGATATTGAATTTACGTGCGATTTGCGTCATTAGCGGAGCATCAACCGTTGCACCAGTAAACTCAAGACGCACCAGCGGGTAGCTGCTGTTTACGCGAGTCTCTTGCAAACGTGCTTGGTAATCTTCAGGGATCGTCAGATCCAACGTTGAGCGAATAAACTGATGCGCTAGCTCTGTCTTCGGATGAGCAAAGATGTCACCGACTGTACCTTTCTCTACCAATTCACCGCCGCCAATGATCGCAACCTCGTGGCAAATGCTTTTAACCACATCCATCTCGTGTGTAATAAGCAGGATAGTGATGTTCAGCTTGCGGTTGATTTCACGCAGCAGCTCAAGGATAGATTGAGTTGTTGCTGGATCCAATGCGCTGGTGGCTTCATCACATAGCAGTACTTTCGGGTCAGAGGCCAGTGCGCGAGCAATCGCCACACGCTGCTTTTGACCACCACTTAGGTTTGCCGGGTAGGTGTCACGCTTATCAGCAAGGCCAACCAGTTCAAGTAACTCGCTGACTTTCGCTTCAATAATCGCTTTATCTTTACCAGCAAGTTCTAGAGGCAGTGCTACATTGTTAAATACAGTACGAGAAGACAGCAGGTTGAAGTGCTGGAATATCATGCCGATGTTACGGCGCGCTTCGCTAAGCTCTGATTTGCTGAGTTTTGTTAGGTCGATACCATCAACAATCACTTCACCCGAAGTCGGGGCTTCCAACATATTTACACAGCGGATTAGGGTACTTTTGCCTGCACCTGAAGAGCCGATGACTCCAAAGATTTGACCTTGAGGAATGTGGAGGTTGATATCAATTAAGGCATTGATTTCTTTAGTGCCTTGATAAAAAACCTTATTGACTTGATTCACTTTAATCATAGAGAAACCCGTGCAGGTAGAACAGAATAATATGTCGATAGCTCGCTCGATTTACAGACGATGCTATGGTGTTCTATGATCTAAGTCAATAGATATTTTTACGTCTAGACGGCTAAACGTCGATTGTATGGCTAAGCTAGAAACAAATCGTTAACGAACGCAAAACTAAATAGATAGTGATGAAGCAAATAAAGCGTGTAATAATTAATGATTAATAGAGAGTTGATAGAGAACAAAATTTTGTCTAAACCTGCTGTTTTTTTAGATCGTGATGGAGTGATTAACGTTGATCACGGCTACGTACATGATGAGCATGACTTTGAATACATCGATGGTGTGTTTGAAGCGGCGAAAGCGTTTAAAGATATGGGTTATTTATTGGTGCTAGTGACCAACCAATCTGGTATTGCTCGCGGCATGTTTAGTGAAGACCGTTTTCTTTCTTTAACGCAGTGGATGGATTGGAACTTTGTTGATAATGGTGTCGAGCTCGATGGCATTTATTACTGTCCTCACCACGCTGAGCACGGTATTGGTGACTACAAGCAAGATTGTGAATGTCGTAAGCCAAAGCCAGGCATGTTCATTTCTGCTCGTGACTTTCTGAAGATTGATATGGCTAACTCGGTCATGATCGGCGATAAAGCGGAAGACATGATGGCTGCAGAAGCAGCAGGTGTTGGTACTAAAGTCTTGGTAAGAACGGGTAAACCCATCACTGAAAAAGGTGAAGCGTTGGCTAGCGTGGTACTTGATAGCATTAAAGACGTACCCGCTTTCTTAAAAGGCTAAACGTTTTATTTATCACTAAGGTATGGACCTATCATTAGGCACTTACATTAGGTTTGTTCGAACCTGTGAATAGGCTAAGTGTCGTTGACTATATAAAGATGAGGAACGAAGTATGAAAGCTATGTTGGTAGCATCTCTATGTACAGTAGCATTGGTTGGGTGCTCTAAATCAGCAGCCCCTGAGACTGATAGCGCAACATCGAATGATCAATTCGCGACTTATCAATGTGAGTCTGACGTCTCGTTTGATGTGTCTTACCTTGATAATGAAAAAGCGGTACTACGCTTGCCTGATAATGAATACCGCCTGACTCAAGTTCCAGCGGGCTCAGGAACCAAATACATCTTAGATGATGGCACTTCAGAGATGATTAACAGCATCACTTTGCGCACGAAAGGTGACAATGCGCGTCTAGAACTTGGTCGCGTAGTCTATCGAAATTGCCAAAAGTAAGTCATAGTAAGAACTGCTAGTATTTACAAACAGTTAAGTGAGGGAATCTACCCTCACTTTTTCTTCTCTTCCCTTTAACGTTAGACTTTTTATGAGCAAAAAACTCACTATTCTTGATATTGCAAAGCTGTCCGGTGTTGGTAAGTCAACCGTATCACGCGTTCTGACCAATGATCCAAAAGTGAAACCTGAAACCCGTGAAAGGGTGGAAAGAGTAATTCAAGAATCTGGGTACACGCCTTCAAAATCTGCGCAATCGATGCGCGGTGGCAGCCAAAAAGTCATCGGCGTGATTATCTCTCGTTTGGACTCTCCCTCTGAAAACAAAGCCGTTAGCACGATGCTGGCCGAGTTGTATCGAGCGGATTACGATGTCGTGATCATGGAAAGCCAACTTGATAGAGATAAAGCCAATGAGCACCTGCAAGTTCTAAAGCGTCGTAACGTTGATGGCATTATTGTATTTGGTTTTACTGACTGCGATATTCCGGCAATCGAAGCTTGGGAACACAAAGCGGTGGTGATTGCTCTGGATACCGAGAATGTAACGTCGATTAACTACGATAACCAACAGGTGATTAATAGTGCGTTAGCGCATCTATCGGAGCAAGGGATCTCAGATGTCGGCTTTATTGGTGTTGATCCTAGCGATAAATCAACCGGTGAGCTGCGTCTTAAGGCTTATCTCGATTGGTGTGAAAGCACCGGAGTGATTGCGAACTATCGCACTGGCCAACTTCATCACGAAAGTGCTTATCAGCTGGTGGATGAGGTTCTAACTCCCGCGACTCAAGCGATCGTTTGTGCCAGTGATACCCTTGCCCTTGGTGTTATCAAACGTCTGCAAGAGCGACAACGTGAAGATGTGGTCGTCACCGGCGTTGGTGGTAATGATCTTCTCTCTTTCTTATTTCCACGAGTATTTAGCATTGATCCTGGTTACCAATCTGCAGGTAAGTTGGCTGCTAATCTATTGATCTCTCAGCTATTAGGCAATTCAGATATCTCTCATCACACTCAATCTCCGATTCTATAATCCACTCAATTAAGCGAAATTGAACCGCTTAGATTAAAATTAGAGTGTGATCTCTTTCAATTAATGGGACTGTTCCCATTTTAATTTATCATTCATGTGGGCATTATAATAACCGTAATTGGGAATGTTCCCATTAATCTAAATCGAAGTGGTTATAGCTGCATGGTTTAGATGAGTAATTGAATGAAACCAGGGTGGGGTAGTATGAGTAAGATAGCGAAGCAAGACGTTGCGCGTCTTATCGAGTTAGTCGGTGGCAAAGAGAATATTGCGAGTGTCAGCCATTGTCTAACTCGACTGCGTTTTGTATTGAACGATACGGAACAAGCGAACAAAGCAGAATTAGAGAAGCTTAAACTGGTAAAAGGCTGCTTTACTAACGCAGGTCAATTCCAAGTCGTGATTGGCACCGAGGTTGATGAGGTGTACGCACTTTTGATTGAGCAAACTGGTAAAGATGCATCATCAAAAGATGAGGCGAAGCTGGCTGCTCGTCAAAATATGAACTTCCTTGAGCGTGGTATATCCCATTTAGCCGAAATTTTTGTACCACTGCTGCCTGCCATCATTACTGGCGGTTTGATTCTTGGTTTCCGTAATGTGATTGGCGACATTCGCATGTTCGACGGCAAAACCCTAGTTGAAATCAGTCAATTCTGGGCAACGGTTCACTCTTTCTTATGGTTGATCGGCGAAGCTATTTTCTTCTTCCTTCCGGTTGGTGTGTGTTGGGCAACGGTTAAGAAGCTCGGCGGAACCCCTATTTTAGGCATCACGCTCGGTGTGACCTTGGTTTCCCCGCAATTGATGAACGCTTACATGATAGGTAAATCGGTACCTGAAGTGTGGGACTTTGGCTTGTTCGTGATAGAGAAAGTTGGTTATCAGGCTCAGGTGATCCCTGCGATGTTAGCGGGTGTGGCTCTGGCCTTCATCGAGACCAACCTTAAGCGTATTGTTCCTTCTTACCTGTACCTTGTTGTCGTGCCGTTCGTATCGATTATTTTGTCTGTGATTCTAGCGCACGCTTTCATTGGCCCATTTGGCCGTATGTTAGGCGATGGCGTGGCATGCGCGGCTAAAGCGGCAATGACGGGTGACTTTGCGATTCTTGGTTCAGTAGTCTTTGGCTTCCTATACGCACCTTTGGTTATTACAGGTATTCACCACACAACCAATGCCGTCGACCTACAACTGATGCAAGACTTAGGCGGGACACCAATTTGGCCTTTGATTGCACTATCAAACATTGCACAAGCATCGGCAGTAGTCGGCATCATTATCTTGAGTAAGCGTGAAGGTGAACGAGATATCTCGGTTCCTGCGGCAATCTCAGCCTACTTAGGTGTAACAGAGCCTGCGATGTACGGTATTAACCTTAAATACAAATTCCCAATGCTGAGCGCAATGATTGGTAGTGCTGTTGCAGCCGCGATTTGTGGCAGCGCAGGTGTGATGGCGAATGGTATCGGTGTCGGCGGCTTGCCGGGCATCCTATCGATTCAACCTCAATATTGGTCGATTTACTTAGTCGCGATGCTGGTGGCGGTTGTACTGCCGATAATGCTGACATTGTTTTTCTATAAACGAGCACAGATGAAAGGCGAGCTAGAAACCGCCAACGCGTAATGCATTGAATAAGCGATGACTCCAAAATGAGTTATCGCTTTTTCTCTTAGTTATAGCTTTTTCTTTTAGTTATAACGGCTATTCGACCATGATTCACATGGTGATTTTTATTTTATATTTTCTGGTAAGTGAGTGTTAGAGATGGCGATGACTGAACATGATGAAAGCTGGTGGAAAACCGCAACCATCTATCAAATCTACCCAAAGAGCTTCTGCGACAGTGGCAGTAAAGGTACTGGCGACATCAAAGGGATCATTTCGAAACTGGATTACCTCAAACATTTGAGTGTCGATGCGATTTGGCTAACCCCGGTTTACGCATCTCCTATGATCGATAATGGTTACGATATCTCAGACTACTACGCGATTAATCCTCAATTCGGCACCATGGAAGACTTCGACTTATTGCTGTCTGAAGCGCACCAACGTGGTATCCGTATCGTGATGGATATCGTGGTAAACCACACCTCGACAGAGCATGCATGGTTTCAATCTGCTTTGGGCGACAAAAACAGCTCTTACCGCGATTACTATATTTGGAAAGATCCCGTAGATGGTCAAGCACCAACTAACTGGCAGTCTAAGTTCGGTGGTAATGCGTGGGAACTAGATGAGGCGACTGGGCAATACTTCCTACACTTATTCGCCAAAGAACAGGCTGACCTCAACTGGGAGAACCCGGTTGTACGTGAAGAAGTGAAAGACGTTATCAGCTTTTGGGCAGAAAAGGGCGTTGATGGTTTCCGCTTGGATGTGATCAACCTGATTTCGAAACAGCAAGACTTCCCCAATGATGATATCGGTGATGGCCGTCGTTTCTATACCGATGGTCCACGTGTACACGAATACCTGAAAGAGATCAGCGAAGCCGTATTTCAGAAGTACGGCAGCGTGACCGTAGGCGAGATGTCTTCAACCACGTTGGAACACTGCCAGCAATACTCAAACGTTGATAACAGTGAGCTATCGATGGTGTTTAACTTCCACCACCTTAAGGTCGATTACACCAATGGTGAGAAGTGGACCAATGCGCCGTTTGATTTCTTACAGCTCAAATCGATCTTTAACCATTGGCAAACGGGTTTGAACGGCAAGGGCTGGGGTGCATTGTTTTGGTGTAACCACGACCAACCGCGAGTCGTGAGCCGCTTAGGTGATGATCAGCAATATCGTGTTGAGTCGGCCAAGATGTTGGCTGCTTCTGTGCACATGATGCAAGGCACGCCTTATATCTATCAAGGTGAAGAGATTGGTATGACCAACCCAGGTTACACCGAGATCAGCCAGTATCGTGATGTTGAGAGTACCAATATGTACGACATCATGGTTAACCGTGATGGTGTGGCTCATGAAGATATGATGGCGATTTTGGCGCAGAAGTCTCGTGATAACTCTCGTACACCAATGCAATGGAACAGTGAGCCTTACGCAGGGTTCTCACAAGCTCAGCCATGGCTTGATGTAGCGAATAATTACCCTGGGATTAACGCTGAGCAAGCACTGGAAGACAAAGACTCTGTTTTCTATTTCTATAAGAGTTTGATTGAGTTACGTAAACAAGTGCCAGTGATTACAGATGGCAGCTATCAAGATCTATTGCCTGATCACTCATCCATTTTTGCATATGCACGTGAGAACGAAGGGCAAACCTTGCTGTGTATTAACAACTATTATGGTGAAGAGGCGGAGTGCGTTTTACCGGAACGTTTTGATATGACTAAGGCGAAGAGTCTGTTGTCTAACTATCAACAAGCGAACACTTCAGTTGCATTACATCATCAAGTCTTACGTCCTTACGAGACTCGTATTCTCTTGATTGAAGGTTAACCTTGTTTCATTTTAAGAAGCTTGATTCTTATTCCCCTTAAAGGATTGGGCTTCTACAAAGGCTTTGGAGTGCTCCCCAAAGCCTTTTTTGTTTTAGTGATGGCTGGAATATCGTGCCTCGAGTCTACTTGCGAGAAGTTTGAGCATCGAGTGCCAGCAACGACAGAGCAGGTAATGAACTCTAAGACGCGTAATTCACCGAGTAGCGAGTTGGTTTGTGGTTCATTGCCAATACGATGTTCAATACTGCGGTGCCTAATACAGAAACGGCAATCACCCAAGGTGACACGAAGAAGAACGATGCAAACAGAATACATGCATCAATACCCATTTGTGTTTTACCTACCGAGATACCGTAGCGGTCTTGGATAAACAAGCACAGTACGTTGAAGCCACCCAGACTTGAGCGGTGACGGAATAGGATTAGCATACCTAAGCCCATTAATAAGCCGCCGGCAACAGCACAATAGATCTCGTTATGAACTTCTAGCGAGATAACTAAGTATAAATGATCGGCAAACACAGATACTAAAGCACCAGAAATCGCACTGCTAATAGCAAAGCTACGGCCGAATCGTTTCCATGCTAATAAATAGAATGGACAATTGGCAACAAAGTACAAAATACCAAAGGTTACAGGCAAGAATTGACTCAAAAGCAGAGCCAAGCCAGTAGTGCCCCCGGTAAGCAGGTTCGCTGACTGTAAAAAGAAGACGCCTAACGCCACTAAAAACGTGCCAGTGAGAATCGCTACCCAATCTTCTTTACGTGAGTGTTTTTCCATCGTTTTTATAATTACCTAACCAATAAAGGCGTGCATAGTAGAGAAAAACCTTAGCTTTCGGTAGCTTGAGGGGCAAAATTAAGGTAAACCTATGTAATCTGCGTTTTACAGGGTGTAAAGCGTAAAATTGACAGTAAGCGCCATCTTTGGT
Organism: Vibrio sp. 10N.286.52.C3; assembly: GCF_041468865.1. Lineage (NCBI taxonomy): Bacteria > Pseudomonadati > Pseudomonadota > Gammaproteobacteria > Vibrionales > Vibrionaceae > Vibrio > Vibrio sp. 10N.286.52.C3. The sequence continues at coordinate 101,694 of NZ_JBFRJM010000019.1, forward strand.
TGGATAAGCCAAATAACCATGATGAATCTTATTTGTGATTATGAAAAAACTGCATGATAAAATTGCAATTAGCTCTTTATGACCTAGATCAAATTATGTAGAATGCGTCACATCAAAACGGTGACGGAAACGTTTGCTTTCGGTCGTTGTGTGGTTTTTTTGAAACTTTCAGTACAATCTGAGTCAGGAGATACAGATGCTTAAGCGTGACATGAACATTGCTGATTACGATGCGGATCTATTCGCAGCTATCCAAGAAGAAACTCTTCGTCAGGAAGAGCATATCGAACTTATCGCTTCAGAAAACTACACAAGCCCACGTGTAATGGAAGCTCAAGGTTCTCAGCTAACAAACAAATACGCTGAAGGCTACCCAGGCAAGCGTTACTACGGTGGTTGTGAGTACGTAGACAAAGTTGAAACTCTAGCAATTGAACGTGCATGTGAACTATTTGGTGCAGAGTACGCAAACGTACAGCCTCACTCAGGTTCTCAAGCAAATAACGCTGTATACATGGCACTACTAAATGCAGGCGATACGGTTCTAGGTATGAGCCTAGCACACGGTGGTCACCTAACTCACGGTTCTCCAGTAAACTTCTCTGGTAAGCTTTACAACATCATCCCTTACGGTATCGATGAAGCGGGTCAAATCGATTACGAAGAGATGGAAAAGCTGGCTATCGAGAACAAGCCTAAGATGATCATCGGTGGTTTCTCTGCTTACTCTCAAATCTGTGATTGGAAGCGCATGCGTGAAATCGCTGACAAAGTAGGTGCTTACTTCTTCGTAGATATGGCTCACGTTGCTGGTCTAATCGCTGCAGGTGTTTACCCGAACCCAGTTCCACATGCTCACGTTGTAACAACGACAACGCACAAAACGCTTGCGGGTCCTCGTGGCGGTCTTATCCTTTCAAACGAAGGCGAAGATCTTTACAAGAAACTAAACTCAGCAGTATTCCCAGGCGGCCAAGGTGGTCCTCTAATGCACGTTATCGCTGGTAAAGCAGTAGCGTTCAAAGAAGCTCTAGAGCCAGAGTTCAAAGAATACCAAGCTCGCGTAGTTGCTAACGCAAAAGCAATGGTTGCTGAATTCCTAGCACGCGGTTACAACATCGTTTCAGGTTCTACAGAGAACCACCTGTTCCTAGTTGACCTAATCAACAAAGACATCACAGGTAAAGAAGCAGATGCAGCACTAGGTGCAGCAAACATCACTGTAAACAAGAACTCAGTACCAAACGACCCACGTAGCCCATTCGTTACTTCAGGTATCCGTATCGGTTCTCCTTCTATCACTCGTCGCGGTTTCTCAGAAGCAGACGCGAAAGAGCTAGCAGGTTGGATCTGTGACATCCTAGATAACATGGGTGATGAGTCTGTTATCGAAGCGACTAAAGCAAAAGTACTAGAGATCTGTAAGCGTCTACCTGTTTACGCTTAATTTTTCTGGCTCAAATAGCTTAATTTCTGTGTCAAAGGTGCTCATTTACATTCGTAAACTCCGCGCCTTTTCCTTGAACTAAAGCTATTTGATTGAAAAATACGATTTGAAAGGCTCCTGTTGGGAGCTTTTTTTGTTTTTTTGGGTATTACGTTGTCGAGCATGCTCACTTACATTCGTAAGCTCCGCGTGCTCTCCTAGAATTTCAAACAACTACTTTGAAAAGCAATGATACTAGAGGCTTCTTTAAAGGAGCTATTTTTTGTATCTGGTGGCTGGTGGATTTGGGATTAAGAGTAAAGAAAAGCGGGTATTAAAAAGGGTTAATGCTTTCACATTAACCCTTTGGTATTTGGTAGTGTCGATTCTACTTTTTGATGCTAAGTAGGGTGCCTGACTTACACTTGAATGAGTAATAGTGGCGGCTCTCGTTGAATTTGCCTAAGCCTTCGCCATCGCAGTAGTCGATGTTGATATCACGCATTACTTCTAGTGTATCTTCGCTGTTCAAAGCGAATTTAGAGCCATCAGAGCAGACGATGCGAACTCGTTCATCATGGCTTACAGAGTAAATATCGACTTCAGTATTACACAGCTCAAAAGAGGCTTCGCGAAAGTTGTCTTGCTGAGTATTTGAAGCGCAACCTGCGGTGAGTGCGGCTGCGATAACGGCTAAAAGTCCGAGTCTTTTCATTGTTAATCCTTCACTATCATCAAGTTGGGTGATGAGTTTTATATGCTAGTTTGGGTAGCCTATACAACAATACGCTTTGGTTCAAGGCGCGTTCGTTGACTCTAAGATATAAAAGTATAGGTGCAGACAGATAATTTATAACGGGTTTGCTGCATGTTTGCTTGTTACGTATCACCAAAAAAAAGACCAACACAGAGGTTGGCCTTTAAATAGGAAGATTTTTTTAACGACTATCGAAACTGTTTAGCTTCTGGAAGATACTCAAAACCAGCAGACGCGAGCTTAGCGATTAAGGCTGCTTTGTCGATTTCGTAGAAGTTGACCACTCGATCTAAATCACCGCCGAAGTCGTCACGAAGCTTCATGTTGACGATGCTCATCAACATCACTGGATCCATTTTTTCAAAGTTAGCGAGGTTCATATTAGTCCTCGAAATCTGAAATCAGTAAGTTAGCAGCGGCAAAGGCTGCACGTTCACGAGCTTCTTTAGGAAGAGACTCATCGGCAGCAAGGTCATTCAATGTTTTTACCGCGCAGGTGATCGCTTTAGGGATATAGCCTTGGTCGCCACTGCCAATTTGAGAATACAGTTCACGCACCAAATCACAACAATCGTATACTTTCATTTTTATACCTAACCAAATGATAACTGATCTCAATATACACATAGAGATAAGCAAAAACAAAGTGGATCTGATTAAGTTCAGAGTTAGTTTGTCCTTGCTCAATATCTCACTTGGTTAGCTCGCTGCTTAGGCCGTTCTTTACGGCTTCGTTTGGTACTTGCCGATTAGCCAGAGACTTGTTGTTCAAGTTGATAGGTGACTTCATCAGCAAGATTGAGCTGTTTCGCGAGCTCTTTCAGGTACGCCTTTTCCATGAAATTCTGTTCGTCGGCCACAATCAAAGAGGCTAAGTAGATCTCACTCGCCTGTTGAGGTGACGTTGCCAGTTGAGCGATTTCGCTTGGGTCGAGTGGCTTATGCAGTTCTTCAGAGACCAATTTAGTCAGTTGATAATCAGCGCCCATATTCTCGACGGCTTCCTCTATCTTAGCCATCTCTTCTTCATCAACATGGCCATCAGCTTTAGACGCGGCAATCATCGATCGTAGAATCAGCACGCTGTGGTTTGCATCATTTTCATCAAACTGAGCCTGTTCGGCGTTAGGTGTCTGGCCTTGTTTGGACTGGTAGTCGTTGTAGACTTTATAAGCCAAAGCGCCCAGTGCTGCTGCGCCGCCAATCCCAGCCGCTTTCTTACCCATTTTCTTAGTCTTCTTAGAGCCCATTAACGCACCTAACAGTCCTCCGCCAACTGCGCCTGCACCGAAGGCTCCGAGTGTACTTTTACTGCTACTCTTGCTATTGCTGCCTTGAGAAAGGCCACTTAAACTTGAAGACCCTTGTGAAAGTTGCTGAGTACCTTGTTTTACGAGATCTGATTTAAGTGCTTGGTTCAGTAAGCTTTTGATATCCATCGATACCTCCAATGGTGAGCATGTCCAAAAAGTTGATGACACCAATATACGGATTTAAAGATGAACAGGGGATTAACTTACGTTATTTACTCTACTGATAAATAGAAGGGAGTTTGAAGCGAAATGACAGGCACAAAAAAGGCCACCTAACGGCAGCCTTTCAATGTTTATCTAGTCAGTAATCGGATTACTAAGCTAGTTGAGCCTTAAGGTGCTCGATAACCGTGTCCATTGCGATAGCTTCTTTATCACCAGTACGACGGTTTTTGTATTCGAAGTTACCTTCGTCCATGCTGCGATCGCCGATAACGATAGTGTGAGGGATACCCACAAGCTCGATATCTTTAAACATAACACCAGGGCGCTCTTTACGGTCATCGAATAAAACTTCGATACCCATAGCTGTTAATTCAGCGTATAGCTTCTCAGCTGCTTCTTTAACGCGCTCAGATTTGTGCATGTTCATTGGTACGATAGCAACTTGGAACGGCGCTAGTGCGTCTGGCCAAGTGATACCGAATTTATCGTGGTTTTGCTCGATAGCAGATGCAACAACACGTGAAACACCGATACCGTAACAACCCATCTCTAGGATTACGCTCTTACCATCAGGACCAAGCACGTTACAGTTCATTGCTTTAGAGTAAGTATTACCCAGTTGGAAGATGTGACCCACTTCGATACCACGCTTAAGCTGGATAGTACCTTTACCACATGGGCTAAGGTCACCTTCAACTACGTTACGTAGGTCTTCAACTTGAGCAAGCTCAACGTCACGACCCCAGTTAATTCCGAAGTAGTGCTTACCGTCTACGTTTGCACCAGCGCCGAAGTCACTCATTACAGCAACTGAGCGGTCAACGATGAATGGTAGCTCTAGGCCAACAGGGCCAAGTGAACCAGGACCAGCGCCAACAAGTGCACGGATTTCTTCTTCAGAAGCCATCTCTAGTGGAGAAGCAACCTGTGGAAGGTTCTCTGCTTTCACTTCGTTCAGTTCGTGGTCACCACGGATGATTAGCGCGATGATATCAGCGTCTACTTCATCAGAAGCTTTAACGAATAGAGTCTTAACTGTCTTCTCGATTGCTAGACCGTGTTGCTCTACCAATTCTGCGATAGTTTTCGCATTTGGTGTATCAACCAGTTCCATCTCTTGAGTTGGTGCTGCTGCATCTTCAGTAGGAGCAAGTGCTTCTGCTTTTTCGATGTTTGCTGCGTAATCTGACTCAGTTGAGAATGCGATTAGGTCTTCGCCGCTTTCAGCAAGAACGTGGAACTCTTGAGAGCCGCTGCCGCCGATTGCGCCAGAGTCTGCCAATACTGGACGGTATTCAAGGCCCATACGGTCGAATGCTTTACAGTAAGCATCGTGCATCGCTTGGTAAGACTTTTCTAAGCCTTCTTTGTCGATATCAAAGCTGTACGCATCCATCATAGAGAATTCACGTGCACGCATTACGCCAAAACGAGGGCGGCGCTCATCACGGAATTTAGTCTGGATTTGGTACAGATTTAGAGGTAGCTGTTTGTAAGAGCTGATCTCGTTACGTACTAGACTCGTTACCACTTCTTCAGCTGTTGGGCTAAGAACAAATGGACGAGAGTGACGGTCTGTGAAACGAAGTAGCTCAGGCCCCATCTTTTCAGAACGGCCAGTCTCTTCCCAAAGCTCAAACGGTTGAACTACGGGCATCAAGATTTCAACGGCACCTGCATTATCGATCTCTTGGCGAACGATATTTTCGACTTTACGCAGTACACGTAGACCAGTAGGTAGCCAAGTATATAAACCTGAAGCTAGCTTACGGATCATACCTGCACGTAGCATCAGCTGGTGGCTGATAACTTCTGCGTCGTTTGGAGTCTCTTTCAGAGTAGAAAGAAGGTAGTTACTGGTACGCATTCTATGGTATCCGTTTCATCATTGATAAAAGAAAACTTGCTGTCGTTCGTGACCACAGCAAATCTGATATAGCCGCATATAATATCAGCCTATTTGGGATCTCAAAAGCGTTCAATGTCAGTTACATTGATGAAAAGCGTTTCAACTACGAATTTCACGTTAAGATCGAACAAATTTACCGCATATTCCTTACTGTCAGGTTTACCTTTCTTATAGGCAGGGCGAGGATCTTGGCCTAATACTTCTTTGATCACTTGAATGATATGGCGCGCCTGTGGATGGCTTGCGAGCTTACTTTGCGCTTGCTGCGAAAAGTTAACGTCGAGCACCTCTGGTTCGTCGGCGGCGAACCCTCCCAATGCATCCGGAATCGAATCTGAGTAGGGGATATAAGGCTTGATGTCGATGATCGGTGTACCGTCTACTAAGTCGACGCTGCCGAGATCCAACCAAGTCTGTCCTTTCTCTTGAGACACACCTTTTAGTTCAACCGCAGACATGCCAATTCCATTTGGTCTGAATGTGGCACGTGACGCGAATACACCAATACGTTCATTCCCGCCAAGGCGAGGTGGCCTCACAGTTGGTTTCCAGCCTGCTTCAAGGTTCTTGTCGAACAGAAATAGTAACCAAACATGGCTAAATTGCTCTATATCACGAACAGACTCAAGGCAGTTTGCTGCATCAACCAATCTGACTCTTGAGGTGGATGTGGGTACCAACCTGGGCTGCCTTGGCACAGCGAACTTCTCTTTATAAGGAGACTCAATAAAGCCAACAGGTTCAATTGTGTACATAGTTGGGTGTTCTCTGATTACGATTAAGACGGAAAAATATCATAAAATCGCTTGTTTTTCTTTTGATAACAATTGTCACTTGTAGTGTTATAACATATCAAGTTGGTTATTTAAGGGGAATACAATGAAACCGAATATCCATCCAGATTACCGTCCCGTGGTTTTTCATGACACCAGTGTCGATGAGTACTTCTTAATCGGCTCAACGCTAAAAACAGACCGTACTATCGAATGGGAAGTCGGCAATACTTGCCCTTACTTCACAATTGAGGTGTCGCCAAAGTCGCATCCTTTCTATACGGGCAAACAACGAGTGCTACATAAAGAGGGACGCGTTGCGAACTTCACTCGTCGTTTTGGTCAATTAGGTAAGGGAGCTAAATAATGAAAGTTGTTAAATCACTTAAAAGTGCGAAAAGCCGTCACCCTGATTGCCAGATAGTTAAGCGTAGAGGGCGTCACTATGTGATCTGTAAATCCAATCCAAGATTTAAAGCGGTTCAAAAATAACCGTCAATATGATGTGACATGTGTGTAAAAACGAGGGGAAAGTCAAACTTCATTCATTTGTCTGTTTTTCTTTTCCTTCGAGAGGAACTTAACCGGATATCGAGTGTGTATTTAACGTACGGTGTATTTTATTTTCAAGTGAATCAATGGGTTATATTGTGAGTTATATTTCTAGTGAATGCGTTGTTGTAAATTATAAATCTAGTTTTTGTGTTTAATATAGATTTATTTGCTAATTAATTGTTCAAATAGAGTTAAAAGTCGTCGTTTGTTACACACTTTGTAACATTTTGAATTTCTAATTGATATTTTTGTCGCGTACCCTTCGCTGGCAATTTGAACATCTTTGTCACAATTGCACAGGAATCACTACACAAGGAGGGAACAGATGAGTTCATCTGCTTCAATAAAAAACAACGCACCAAAAAAACCTATTTTCACACGCTTTTTAGACAGCGTTGAATATTTGGGGAACCTTTTACCCCACCCAATCACTCTTTTTGCTATCTTCTGTGTCGCAATCCTAGTTTCTTCAGGTATTGCTGGTTACTTTGAAGTGTCTGTCATGGACCCTCGCCCTGAAGGTGCTAGTGGTCGTGCTGCTGATGGTATGATCCACGTTGTAAGCTTACTTAATGCTGAAGGCTTACAACTCATCGTAACGAATCTAGTTTCGAACTTTGTTGGCTTTGCGCCACTTGGTACTGTACTTGTTGCAATGCTAGGTGTTGCGATTGCTGAGCACTCAGGTCTATTATCTGCGGCAATGCGCGGCATGGTAATGGGCGCATCTCAGCGCATGGTTACTGTGACCGTGGTATTTGCCGGTATTATCTCTAACACGGCTTCAGAGCTGGGTTACGTAGTACTTATCCCTCTTGCAGCAATGCTTTTCCACTCATTGGGTCGTCACCCATTAGCAGGTCTAGCGGCAGCATTTGCTGGTGTATCTGGTGGTTATTCTGCAAATCTACTTATCGGTACGGTTGATCCACTGCTTTCTGGTATCACAGAAACAGCAGCACAAATGCTTGATCCATCTTACTCTGTTGGCCCTGAATCAAACTGGTACTTCATGTTTATTTCGACCTTCTTTATCTCGATTGCCGGCGCATTGGTAACAGAGAAGATTGTTGAACCTAAACTGGGTAAATACAATGTCGAAGACGCGTCTGAAGATCTTTCAAATGACTCAATGGGTAAGCTTACTGCTATTGAGAAGAAAGGCCTTAGATTGGCGGGTGTCGCTGTATTAATCGTGAGTGCGCTTTTAGCTTGGACTGTTGTTCCTGCTGACGGTGTTCTACGTTCAGAGGCGGGCACGATTTCAGGCTCTCCATTCCTGAAAAGTATCGTCGCGTTTATCTTTGTATTCTTTGCTATTCCTGGTTTTGTTTACGGCAAAATTACCGGTTCAATGAAGAATGACCGTGATGTGATTAATGCAATGGCAACGTCGATGTCTTCAATGGGCATGTACATCGTTCTTGTATTCTTTGCTGCACAGTTTGTTGCTTTCTTTAAGTGGACGAACTTTGGTCAAGTGGTTGCTGTAGGCGGCGCAACATTCCTTCAGGATATCGGCCTAACGGGTCCAATGTTGTTCTTCGCATTCATCCTAATGTGTGGTTTCATTAACCTGATGATCGGTTCAGCTTCTGCACAGTGGGCAGTAACAGCGCCAATCTTCGTTCCAATGCTAATGCTAGTAGGCTACGCACCTGAAACGATTCAAGCGGCTTACCGTATCGGTGATTCAACAACCAACATCATTACACCAATGATGAGCTACTTCGGTCTTATCCTTGCCGTAGCAACTCGCTACATGAAGAACCTAGGTATCGGTACACTGATCGCGACAATGTTGCCTTACTCAATGGTATTCATGTTTGGTTGGAGCATCTTGTTCTACCTATGGGTATTCGTATTCGGTCTACCAGTAGGTCCAGGCGCTGCAACGTACTACACGCCTTAGTTGTAGAGTAGGGGAAACCTTCTTCTAATTGATATTAAAAAAACCTGCATTGTTTGCAGGTTTTTTGATTTTTTATGGAGAGATAGAACTAGGTTAAGCTCGGATGAGCCAGCTAGCGTTTGGCTAGAATTCTATCTAAGTGGTTGGCAAACTCACGACGGTCGGTTTGAGAAAGGGCACTTGGTCCACCCGTTTGGATGCCACTTGAGCGCATGGTATCCATAAAGTCACGAATGTTCAGACGCGCTTTAATGGTCTCTTTGGTGTAAAGCTCACCACGAGAGCTGAGTGCTTGCCCACCTTTAGTGATCACTTCGTCAGCCAGAGGGATATCGGATGTAATCACAAGATCGCCGGGTTCAGTGCGCTTTACGATTTCATCATCAGCAATATCAAACCCGCTTGGCACTTGAATTGAGTGAATGTTATTGCGTTTAGGAACGGGAACCAGATGGTTTGCCACAAAGGTACATTCAACCCCTGTGCGCTCAGCTGCGCGTACGATTGTTTCTCGGATAACCTTTGGACAAGCGTCCGCATCAACCCATATCTTCATAGTGTTCTATTTCTCTGTTAGCTTATTTATCGGTCAACTTATTGCTCAGTTGCCTTATTGATCAGTTAGTTTAGCTTCAAGCATGGCAACGCGAGCAGTGAGTTCAAGGATTTGCTTTTCCAGTTGGCTAACACGATCAAGTGCTGGCTCTTCTTGTGTCGCGACTTCAACTTTAGGAACACGATTTGCGCTTTTCCAGCTCTTGATGGTCGTGATTAAAGCGGGCATCGGAACGGATGTGCTCATACGAGCCTTAACTAAAGCAACTGTCGGCTCTTTCCCTTGCGCTTGCAGTCCTTCAAGCACTGATTTCAACTCTTCAGAAACATCTTTTGTCAGCATGTTGATCTCCATTTTTAGTCTTTAGTCATTTTACTCGCTCTGGTGAATGATAGCGAATCATAAAACCGCCCATGGCTTGTGAGAGATCTCTTACAAAGGTTGTGAGATAACACGAATACATCGCTAGAGAGATTGATGCGCATATGGTTAAGGTGTTGAATTTTAATTGTTTTATATAATTAACAACTTTCTTGAATTCAAAATGTGATGCAAATCTATTGTCCGAAATCCTAAATCGCGTAAATTAAACCTTGTCGGAAGGATTCTGACACGGAACAGGAAAGCACCAAGGATTTGGTTATCTTCAGGATGAAGATTTGGTTACTTAGGATTGAGTGATCAAGCATGGAGCGTAAGGACATTGTAGGGATACAGTCAGTTAACAGGAAGTTAGCTGCAACGGAATGACAATGGACACCTTTAGGATTAAAGGGTTGGATTAGCATCAGGACGATGTAAAGGACACCGCTCACGGAACAAGTGATGTGCGCTAACTAGGATTGTTAGCTTTCAGGATGATTGGACACCGCTAGGACGGCGAAGTAAAGGAAAGAGCTGAAGGATTACAGCCACTATTATGGATGATGCATGGAGCATTAATTAGTAGCCGGACTGCTGCGAGTAAGACCCTAGCCCTGACACTTCGGTGTCGGGGCTTTTCTTTTCCTAAGGCTTTTTCTCTATCTAGGGGCTCTCTTTAATTCAGGAGCTTTTATCTAAGCACGCGACATCTGCTTTTCTGCTAATGGTCAACACAAGGAGTGTTTTATGACGATAGCAACCTCAAGAACGCTGTTGGTACCTTATACCGAGCAGTTAGAACATGACTTTATCAAGTTGAATTGCTGCCCCATCAATCGTGCTGAAATGAACGGGCCGCATTCTATTGCCTCTGCAAAACACCTATTTCAAGAAATACTGAACGACAACGTTGGTTTTTGCCGAGCCATTATCCACAACCAAACCCGCGAATACCTCGGGCATTTGTTTGTTTCGTCTGAAGAAGGGAAGCATGAACTGGGATTTATTCTGGACAAGGAGTTTTGGAATCAAGGCCTTGCTAGTGAAGTGCTAAAACCTTTCTTTAGTTTGGTTTGTTTTGAAGAACACCTAACGAATGTTGTCGCGACCGTTAATGTTGGTCATAACCCATCAATTAAGTTACTTGAAAAGTTAGGCTTTGCATTTAAAGAGACCAAACAAGATCAGTTTGGCCCTTATCATGAATATAGTTATACCGCGTATTGCGACGTTACATTCTATGAGGCTGTAGCTCAAACCGCATAGAACGGAAGCCCACCATGGTCAGTTTCCCTTGGTACAGGTCATCACCTAACGCTGAAAACTCAAATTGATACACGGTGTGCCAGCGCCAAATGGTGGTGAGCTCATGGCGCATCTTAAGTTTATGACCACTAAAGGCAACACTTAATAGCTGTAAGTCGAGCTCTTTACATTTTCTCGCAATGGCAGCTTTCGCAAGCTCGGATTGCCTGCGCTGTTGCCAAAACAGAAAGCAAAAGAAGCACAGCATCAAAATAGCCAATAAGTTATCTATCATTTAATCCATACTTCCTTTTATCTCTCTATTCCGTTCGTGATTTGAGCTTTTTGTTATGAGCTACTGAGCTGTTCTGTCTGGTATCTATTGCGACTTAGCCGCTTGTTGTAATTCTACAAGTGCATTGGCGAGTTCTGGTGATGGGTTCGAGTTCAATAATGGTAAAAATACCATTCTCAGTGTCGGAATCATCACTAAATCTGCAAATAACTGATTGAACAAGTTTTGGTTGCCCGTTTGTGCGAGACGCAGCAAGAACTGCTCAGCAATCGCAGGATCTTGCAGTGCGTGCCAGCTGCGACCAGCCAAACCAATCAATACTTCTTGGTGGCTTAAGCGCGGGCTAGCCAGAACTTGGTTAATTACGGCGTTGGTTGTGCTTTGCTCTGCGCCAGAAAGGGCACGTACCAGTGCTGACAGTAAGAACAGATCTGGCTCTTGACTGTTAATCTCATTCTCTGCCATTTCTTGTAAGCGTTGAGCGAGCTTGTCATTGATTTGTGTGTGCTCGAGCGCACCTAACGTCGCGTATAGCGGTTCTGAAGGCAGCTTATTCAATGCTTTGCGAATCGCGACACCATTTTGTTGGCTGCCTAAACGAGCACACATATCAGTGATGCCTTGTAGGCCAACGGTTTTCCAGTTGTCCCAGCCTAGATCGCCTGTGAAGTAGTGTTGAGCGTGTTCGTAGTATTGGCTCGTTGCAAGGTCTAAACCTGCTCTTACTTGGCTATGGAACACGGCCATTTTGTCTTCTGAAGGCTTGAAGGTATATGGGTTGTTTGACAGCTTTTGTTGTTGCTCTTCGCTGATCTCACCGTTCAAACGTGTGCCCATCGCTTCGATAACAAACTTAAGGAAATTGCCGACATCACCTTGATGTAATAGGCCTCTTTCGTCCAGTTTGAATTTTAGGAACCAGATCCAAGGTTGCTTGTGTTCGTTCCAGTAACTAATCGCTAAGTGAGCTTGTTTCTGAAGTGGAAATGGGTACGGCTGTTTCCCTTGCTCAACATCAGAGAATAAGGTGTTGTCGATCTTCTGAATACGGCGACCTAGGTCGTAGATATCGTACTGGCAACCGCTATTCTTTAGTAACTGAGTGAGCGTGTGAATCGTTTCCATAGTAATAAAGCTCCTAACTTTCTTTCCTAAATAGATGGTACTCTATGCCCCAATTTCAAGGTCACTAGATAAATAACTTGGTGAAAAATGACAGCAGCCACAAAGTTACCTCTTTTACTTCAACAATTAGAAGAACAAATGCGCCAATGTTCGCTATGGAGCACGCTTCCGCCTTCGGATGAAGCTCTGGCGAGCGTTGAACCTTTCGGGATTGATTCGTTACAACCGGAAGAGTGGTTGCAGTGGATCTTTATCGTTAAGATCAACGCAATGATGGATGCCCAAATGAGCCTACCGAAAGGCTTTGCTATCCATCCTTATTTTGGTGAAGTGTGGAAAAATGAGGCAGACAAAGTCGAACTGCTAGTGACAATTCAGAGCATTGATGAGGTATGTGCGTAATGTTAGAGATCATTTATCAAGATGAGTACTTTGTCGCGGTGAATAAGCCCGCTGGCATGCTAGTGCATCGTTCATGGTTGGATAAACACGAAACGCAATTTGTTATGCAGACATTGCGCGATCAAATTGGTCAGCATGTATTTCCATTACACCGCTTAGACAGACCGACATCGGGTGTGTTGGTGTTTGCGTTGTCGAGTGAGGTTGCTTCACAGGTGATGCCAATGTTCGCTAATCATGAGATGCAAAAAACCTATCATGCGATTGTCCGTGGTTGGATAGAAGAGGGCGATACGCTCGATTATGCACTTAAGGTTGAGCTGGATAAGATCGCAGATAAGTTCGCGAAAGAAGACAAAGAAGCGCAAGAGGCAGTGACAGTCTATGAACCGCTAGCAAAAGTAGAAGTGCCATATTCAACAGGACGCTTTCCTACGAGCCGCTACTGCTTGGTTGAGATGATGCCAAAGACAGGTCGCAAACATCAGCTGCGTCGTCACATGGCTCATCTAAGACATCCGATTGTCGGTGATACTTCACATGGTGATGGTAAGCACAATCGACTGTTCCGTGATGATTTAGATTCGCATCGTTTGTTGTTGCACGCTTCTGAGCTTCGCTTTATCCATCCTTTCACAAAAGAAGAGTTGGTGATGAAGGCCAACCTTGATGAAACTTGGCTAAGGTTGTTTGAAACCTTTGAGTGGGATACTAACTTAATCGATGCTCAAACTTGCTTGTCTAAGTAAGTCTCGCGTGTTTAGGCAATCTCCAGTCTAAGTGAATAGAGAAAATAGAATAAAAAACAAAGGGCTGATAGTGATATCAGCCCTTTTTGTATCTGTATAACCTTAACGGCATAACTAATGTTGGTTAGTTAACAGTAATAGTTAGTCGCGGGATCATTTTAGCTTTTCTAGATCAGCTTCGATCTCAGCGATCTTGCTTGATACCACTTTCTCTAGATGGCGTAAGTCGGTAAGGATCTTCTGCTTCACATCCACCTCAGCCGTTGGCGTCGGTTTGGTGATTTTGTTGAGTTCATCAATCACAAGAGTGAGGTTGCGGTTAATCTCTGTCACTTCTTTGTATTGATTATTGCCACCGCTAACAAGCACACTTTTTACTTGTCGTGGGTACTTAAATTTAACGCTTTTCGCGAACAGTTCCCCTTTCTGCTTACGAAAGTAAATCTTCAGGATATCTTTGTGCGCTTCTTGGCGAAGGGAGTAACGTTCAATCTGTTTAGGTTCGTGGATACCTAAGCCAGTGAGGTTTGGATACATAAGCGACCTCTAGGTTATGAATGTAATACTTTTATGTAATTGACTTGATCAATGTAGCAGCCTAACGACGAGCTAGATAGTTGATATCTGTGAATTGATTGTAAGTTGTGGGCAAGATCGCTCTCTATCTTTGCCCACACTTATTTGGTTATTAAACCTGTTTTTAGACTGAATTCGCTTTCTAAGGTGCGAGTTCAGAAACGTGCTCGGTTAATCGTTCTCTTAGTGCCTGTTCTTGTTCTTCAGACAGCCTTCCTCCCGCTTCACTGGTCAGAATAAACAGATCCTCTGCTCGCTCACCTATGGTGGTGATTTTGGCACCGTGCAAGTTGATGTCTAGCTCCGCAAAGGTTGCACCGACTTGAGCCAATAACCCCGGCGTATCAAGAGCTCTTAACTCCATCAAGGTACGTTTCTTGCTCTTGGTTGGTAGGAACTCAACTAAGGTTTTGACCTTAAAGTGTTGCAAGTTACGTGGCGTGCGACGCGTCTTAATCTTAGTCGGGCGGCCATCAGTCAATACATGAGTCAGATGTTTAGCAACGGCTTTGTGTCTTGCTTCATCAATCGCTTCGCCGTGCTGGTCTAGTACGATAAAGGTATCCAAAACATGACCATCTTTGCTAACCATGACCTGCGCGTCATGAACGTTAAAGTTACGTCTGTCGAGTTCGGCAACCACGGTCGCAAACAGTGCTGCTTGGTCTTTACAATAAACGAACACTTCTGTGCCACCGCGCGTCGCTTTCTTACTGATCAGCACTAACGGTTGGCTTGGGTCTTCTAGGCGAAGTAAGTGCTCACAGTGCCAAGCGATTTGTTTATGTGTGTGACGCAAGAAATAGTCAGCTTTGAAACGCTGCCACAACACCTCAATCTCACGAGCCGTGAAGCCTTCTTTACGCAGCAGTGCAGATGCCATTTGTTGGTTGTGACGAATACGGTCTCTGACATCGACAGGGTTTTCCAAGCCGCGGCGCAGTGCTCGCTGCGTTGAGTGGAACAGCTCAGCTAACAGGGTTCGTTTCCAACTGTTCCATAGCTCAGGGTTAGTCGCACAGATATCGGCAACGGTTAAACAAACCAGTAGCTCGAGTGATTCTTCATCACGCACTTTTTTGGCGAATTCGGTGATCACATCTGGGTCGTAGATATCACGACGTTGAGCCGTTACTGACATCAATAGGTGATTTTGTACCAACCACGCGACTTGTTTGGCTTCAGGCTTCGATAGCCCGTGTTCAATACAGAAAGAGTAAGCCTCAACCGCACCTATCTCAGAGTGGTCTCCGCCGCGGCCTTTGCCGATGTCATGGAAGATAGCGGCAAGGATCAGCAACTCTTTCTTCTGTACTCGAGGATAGACTTCACAGCAGATAGGGTGCTTATCGTGGTTTTCGATTTGACCAAAGCGGTTGATGTGCTTGAGCAGGCGGATACTGTGCTCATCCACGGTGTAAACATGGAATAGGTCAAACTGCATCTGACCAACGATCTGGCTCCACTGCGGTAAGTACGCAGAGAGCACGCCCAATTTGTGCATTAAGCTAAAGGCTTTGTGCAGGGCATTAGGGTGGCGAACTAGATCCATGAACTTGTCACGAGCTTCAGGAATAGTATGCAGGAATCGGTTCAATCGACGGCGTGCCGTACGCAGTTGTCGCAATGTTGGTGGACTTACCCCTTCGATAGTCGAGTCATTGGCGATATGGATGAACATATCGAGAATGGTTTCTGGTCTTGCTTGGAATAGGGCAGGCTTGCGCGCTTCGATCAACGAACCTCGACGTTGGAAATCACTATCGAGAATTTCAGCGTCTTGGGTTTGACCGCCATTGATGATCGCTTGATCGAACAGCTTAAGCAGCATCTTATTCAGTTCAGCAACACGACGAAGGGTTCGGTAGAACTCTTTCATCATCATCTCAACACCACGGTTTCCTTCACCCGTATAACCCAGATGTTCAGCGACTTGAGCTTGATGCGCGAACGTTAAACGGTTGTCGTAACGGCGCAGTTCAATATGCAATGCAAAGCGAACACGCCATAAAAAATCTTGGCACTCAACGAGCTCACGATATTCAGCATCGGTCAGAAAGCCGTATTTGCTCATCTCTAACAAAGAGGTCGCGCCGAAGTGGCGACGCGCAACCCAGCTCAGGGTATGGATGTCTCTGAGCCCTCCCGGAGTAGATTTGATGTCCGGTTCTAAATTATAGGTGGTGTCGTGGTAGCGAGCATGACGCTCTCTCTGTTCTTGAATCTTGGCTTTGTAAAACGTCTCACTTGGCCAAAATGAATCGGAATGAATCTTCAGTTTTAGTTCTTGGAAAGTGTCTTCACTACCACATAACAATCGCGACTCTTGTAGGTTGGTCGCGACGGTTAAATCATCGGTGCCGATATCGAGACACTCAGTAATAGTTCGCACAGCATGGCCAACTTCGAGCTTTAAATCCCAAAGTAGAGTAATGAATTGACTGACCTTTTCACCAAGAGCTGGTGGTAGTGTTTTTTGCGAGACAATGAGAATATCAATGTCAGACAAAGGATGCAGTTCGCCACGACCATAACCACCCACTGCGACAAGTGAAATATGAGGCAGTTTGTTGAATCCGAAATTTTCCCACAAACGATTGAGAAGTAAATCCATGTATTCGGAGCGCAGTAGAACCAAATCGGTGACGGGATGGTGGTTCAGAAATTCATTTTTTTGATACTGCGTGAAGATCTCGAGCTGATTTTTTAATTCGCAGATTTCAATTTGTTCGTCATTGAACGTAAGAGGGCATTGATAAGGCATAGTCTGCTATCCGTGCAAGCAAATGAGAATAGTAAACAATTTAACAGAAGCTGATGGAAAATCGAAATTGAGTGGATAAAAAATATCCTCGACAATGCGAGGATATTTTTAAAAGGCTGATGCGCTCAGTTCGGTGAACTAAGCGTTCTTCATGATACGTGGGATTGTATCATCGCTGCGCAGTGTTAGTACTTCACAACCAGTATCAGTTACAACCAGAGTGTGCTCCCATTGAGCCGAGTTCTTGCTGTCTGCTGTGTATACTGTCCAGCTATCTTCGTCATCAAGACGACAGCCAAACTTACCCGCGTTGATCATTGGCTCGATAGTGAAGCACATGCCTGCTTTTAGCACGGTGCGATCGCTGTTCTTGTAGTGAACTACTTGTGGATCTTCGTGGAATTCAGAACCAATGCCGTGACCACAGTAATCTTTAACAATAGAGAACTTAGCGCGTGGGTTGTTCTTGTTGTTTGTTTTGATGTACTTCTCGATAGCAGTACCGATTTGACCAAGTTGAACACCTGGCTTAACTTGGCGCATGCCTTCGTAAAGTGCTTCTTGAGCAACCATGCACAGACGCTTGTTTGCAGGTGAAACCTCACCCACTAGGAACATCTTAGAGGTGTCACCGTGGTAGCCTTGAGGGCGAGTACTAAGATCGGCATTTGCGTCATCAGGGATGATAACTGTGATATCAACGTTCAGAATGTCGCCATCTTTGAGTACCGCAGGTTTGAATTGACCTGTGCTACCCGTCTCGTCTTGTGACGCGGGAATGCCGTGACACACAATATGATTGATAGACGTACAGATAGACTTAGGGAAACCGTGGTAATCGAGTGGCGCAGAGTATGCACCTCTTTCTAGAGCGTACTCATGACAAAGCGTATTGAGCTCTTCCGTCGTGGTACCCACTTGGATGTGAGGTTCGATCATCTCAATAATGTCAGCGGCCAGCTTGCCGGCGACGCGCATTTTTTCAATTTCTTCAGCAGTTTTAATTTTTACAGCCATTGCATATCTCTTAATTTGGTAGCACCTAAGTGTGCATATTGGGGCTATTCTATCAGTGCAGCAATTTAGCGCAACATTACCATGTCCGTACAATACTGGAGGATACTGTTAACGTGATTAAATAATGTTCGGTTAACAGATGCAGAACCTGCTTGATATAGACACTATTTTATAGAGAAAATTTACCTTTAGAGATCAGTATAGCAGTCGCCATTTTTAGAATTTTTTCTAGCCATAGATAGACAAAATATGGTATAAAGCGCGCCGGACATCAGGACTGTTTTCTCCAATTGGCGAAACAAGCTTTATGTCCACTAACTTATTTCTTTAAATCACACACATTCCGACACATGTTCCGGGGTGCCTCAACAACACAGATAACGGCTGAAAAGTGGTTAGTTGTTAGGGGTCGGATTCATGGGGGATGTGGAGGCCTAACCCCATAGAGGATTTTAAAATGGCAACTGTATCAATGCGCGATATGCTTAAAGCTGGTGTTCACTTCGGTCACCAAACTCGTTACTGGAACCCAAAAATGAAGCCATTCATCTTTGGTGCTCGTAACAAAGTACATATCATCAACCTAGAAAAAACTGTACCAATGTTCAACGAAGCTCTAGCAGAAATCGCTAAAGTTGGTGAGAAGAAAGGTAAAGTTCTTTTCGTTGGTACTAAGCGCGCTGCATCTGAAGCTGTTAAAGAAGCTGCTGTAAACAGCAACCAGTTCTACGTTAACAACCGCTGGTTAGGCGGTATGCTAACGAACTACAAAACTGTTCGTCAGTCTATCAAGCGTCTGAAAGAACTTGAAGCGCAAGCTCAAGACGGTACTTTCGACAAGCTAACTAAGAAAGAAGCTCTAATGCGTACTCGTGAAATGGAGAAGCTAGAGAAGTCTCTTGGTGGTATCAAGAACATGGGCGGCCTACCAGACGCTCTATTCGTAATCGATGCTGATCACGAACACATCGCAGTTAAAGAAGCAAACAACCTAGGTATCCCAGTTTACGCTGTAGTTGATACTAACTCTAACCCAGACGGCGTTGACTTCGTTATCCCAGGTAACGACGATGCAATCCGTGCAGTACAGCTTTACCTAAACGCTGCTGCAGACGCGGTTAAAGAAGGTCGTAACAAAGACGTTGCTGCTGTAGCTGCTGAAAAAGATGGTTTTGTAGAAGCTGAATAATAGCGGCTCTGAATCACGCTTGGCTTAGCTAATATAGATTTTGAAATCTTTATTAAATGTAAGCTAAGTTATAGTTAGATCGGGGGCCTCATTTTGGCCCCTGATTTTTACCTTATTTTCGAATCAACCGAGGAATAGAGAATGGCAACTGTAACTGCTGCTCTAGTTAAAGAACTTCGCGAGCGCACTGGCGCTGGCATGATGGAATGTAAGAAAGCGCTTGTAGAAGCAAACGCTGACATCGAACTAGCAATTGAAAACATGCGTAAATCTGGCGCAGCGAAAGCAGCTAAGAAAGCTGGTAACGTTGCTGCTGAAGGCGCAATCATCATCAAAGAAGAGAACGGTGTAGCTGTTCTTCTTGAAGTTAACTGCCAAACTGACTTCGTAGCAAAAGATGCTAGCTTCACTGCGTTTGCAGAAGAAGTTGCAGCTGCAGCAGTAGCTTCTAAAGCTTCTGTAGAAGAGCTACAAGCACAGTTCGAAGAAACTCGCGTTGCTCTAGTTGCTAAAATCGGCGAAAACATCAACATCCGTCGCGTAGCTTACGTTGAAGGTGCTGCACTAGCTTCTTACCGTCACGGTGAGAAAATCGGTGTTGTTGTAGCTGGTGAAGGCGAAGCTGAAACTCTTAAGCACGTTGCTATGCACGTTGCTGCTTCTCGTCCTGAGTTTGTTAACCCAGAAGACGTACCAGCAGACGTAGTTGCTAAAGAGAAAGAAGTTCAAGTTGAAATCGCTATGAACGAAGGCAAGCCTCAAGAGATCGCTGAGAAAATGGTTATCGGCCGTATGAAGAAATTCACGGGCGAAATCTCTCTAACTGGTCAAGCTTTCATCATGGAACCTAAGAAAACTGTTGGCGAAATCCTTAAAGAAAAAGGCGCTGCAGTATCTAACTTCGTACGTCTAGAAGTTGGTGAAGGTATCGAGAAAGCTGCTGAAATGAGCTTCGCTGACGAAGTTGCAGCGGTACAAAAAGGTTAATCCTTAGCGTATTGTTTGAAAAAAGACCGTGGCAAATGCTGCGGTCTTTTTATGAATAGTGAACTATTTTTGAAGGCAACGTTAGTGGTTATGAATGCAAACTGACTTACTCAGTTTTTATCCATGACTGTTAATCATCAACTCTTTGGAAGGTAAACTCCATGACTACGAACCCTAAACCAGTGTATCAACGTATTCTGTTAAAACTTAGCGGTGAAGCGCTACAAGGCGAAGAAGGTTTTGGTATTGACCCAACGATCCTTGATCGTATGGCTCAAGAAGTAAAAGAATTGGTTGAACTAGGCGTTCAAGTTGGTGTTGTTATCGGTGGCGGTAACTTGTTCCGTGGTGCTGGTCTTGCTGAAGCTGGCATGAACCGCGTTGTTGGTGACCACATGGGTATGCTTGCAACGGTAATGAACGGCCTTGCAATGCGTGACGCTCTTCACCGTGCTTACGTAAACGCACGTGTAATGTCTGCAATCCCTCTTAAAGGTGTGTGTGACGACTACAACTGGGCAGATGCAATCAGCCAACTACGTCAAGGTCGCGTTGTGATCTTCTCTGCTGGTACGGGTAACCCATTCTTCACTACGGATTCTGCTGCATGTCTACGTGGTATCGAAATCGAAGCTGACGTAGTTCTAAAAGCGACAAAAGTAGATGGTGTATTTACTTCTGACCCTGTAGCAAACCCAGACGCAGAGTTGTATGATACGTTGTCTTACAACACGGTTCTTGATAAAGAACTTAAAGTAATGGACTTGGCTGCATTTACGCTAGCACGTGATCACAAAATGCCAATCCGTGTATTTAACATGAATAAACCAGGCGCACTACGTCGCGTGGTTATGGGTGAAACTGAAGGTACATTAATCAGCGACGCTGACTAATTTTTCGGGCTTACTGAGGTGTTGTACCTTGGTAAGCTTATCCTTATCACTCCAAATAAAAAGCTTTCTTGAAGAAAGAACATAATCAAGGTGAAATTGTGATTAACGAAATCAAAAAAGACGCTCAAGAGCGCATGGTAAAAAGTGTTGATGCACTAAAAAACAGCCTGCAAAAGATTCGTACAGGCCGTGCGCACCCGAGCCTACTTTCTGGTCTTACTGTTGAGTACTACGGTGCTCCAACGCCTTTGACTCAAGTAGCTAACGTTATCGCTGAAGATGCACGTACACTAGCTATTACAGTGTTTGATAAAACACTGACTCCTCTAGTTGAAAAAGCAATCCTGACATCTGACCTAGGCCTAAACCCTATGTCTGCTGGTACGGTTATCCGTGTTCCACTTCCACCGCTAACGGAAGAGCGTCGTAAAGACCTAGTTAAAATCGTTCGTGGCGAAGCTGAAGGTGGCCGTGTTGCTATCCGTAACATCCGTCGTGACGCGAATGGCGATCTAAAAGCACTTCTTAAAGATAAAGAAATCTCTGAAGATGAAGATCGTAAAGCACAAGACGAAATTCAAAAGCTAACTGACGCTGCGGTTAAGAACGTAGACGAAGTTCTAGCTGTTAAAGAAAAAGAGTTGATGGAAGTTTAATTTTCCATATTCTTTTCTTTCCGGAAAAACGCTGTACTCACGGTGCAGCGTTTTTTTATGCTACTCTGTTCGACTATTAGAATTTGATTCACTCTTTTATGCATAATTCTCAAGCGTTCACAGACTCTCTTCCTAAACACATTGCTATCATTATGGATGGTAATGGTCGCTGGGCAAAAGCTCAGGGCAAGCCTCGCGTCTTTGGCCATAAAAACGGTGTTCAAGCCGTTCGTAAAACTATCTCTTCTGCAGCCAGACTTGGCATTAAAGCCGTTACTCTTTTTGCATTTAGTAGCGAAAACTGGCGTCGTCCTGAAGAAGAAGTCGGTATCTTGATGGAACTGTTTATTTCAGTGCTGTCGAGTGAAGTTAAAAAGCTTCATAAAAATAATCTACAACTTCGTGTTATTGGTGATAAAAGTCGTTTCAATGATCGACTACAAAAGAAGATAGAAGAAGCGGAAGCTTTGACTAGCACCAATACGGGTATGGTTATTAATATTGCAGCTAACTACGGCGGTAAGTGGGATATTCAGCAAGCAATGACCTCTATTGCTCAACAGGTAAAGTCTGGTGATATTAATGTAGATGACATTGATGAAGCTATGATTACACAGCACCTGACAATGGCAGATATTCCTGAAGTCGATCTACTTATCCGTACCAGTGGCGAATGCCGCATTAGTAATTTTATGCTTTGGCAGTTGGCTTACGCCGAAATGTATTTCACTGAACAATTCTGGCCAGACTTTAATGAAGACAGCTTAGTAGAAGCTGTGACTTGGTTTGTTAACCGTGAGCGTCGTTTTGGATGCACCGGTGAGCAAATTAAAGCTCTGATGGACAGTTAATAAGGATTTTTTGGTTTGAAACAACGAATTATTACGGCGTTGATTTTAGCTCCCCTAGTTATTCTAGGTATTTTCGAGTTATCACTTCCTACATTTATTCTTTCACTAGCGGTAATCTCGCTATTGGGTTTTTGGGAGTGGACTCAGTTTGTTGAAAGCAAATCACGTTATGTAGCGTTGATTCCAACGGTTGTGGTAAGTGCTGCAAGTTTTGCTTTTATCCCTTTTGATGCATTTAGCCTTAATAACTTGTCTACTGCTCACTACGCCATTCTAACGATTGGCTCGATTTGGTGGGTAATCGCGAGTGGCATGGCGGTGACTTATCCTAAGTCTATGCCTGCATGGAAAGACTCTTCTCTTCTTCGTCACGTCTTTGGTGTGCTGACTCTGCTGCCATTCTTCTGGAGTGTGGTTATCCTGCGTGCTAACGGTATCGATGCTGATCCTTACCACGGTGCTAAACTGGTGATGTTTGTTTGCTTGCTTGTTTGGGCTGCAGATAGCGGCGCATACTTTTCAGGAAAGAGTTTTGGTAAGCGTAAAATGGCACCAGCGGTAAGCCCTAATAAGACGATTGAAGGTCTTATCGGTGGCATTATTACTGCGGTGATCGTGGCTTGGATCTTTGCTGACTTGTTTGACATCCAATTCACAAGCCCACTTCACATGATTGTTATTACCCTTGTGACCGTTGTTATTTCTGTTCTAGGTGACCTTGTTGAAAGCATGTTTAAGCGTGTTTCTGGGGTGAAAGACAGCAGTAATCTGATTCCTGGTCATGGTGGTATACTAGATAGAATAGATAGCTTAACGGCTGCATTCCCTGTCTTTGCTCTGCTTTATTTAGCATTCTAATAAAAAAGGGCAGTGATTCTGCCCTTTATTACATTTCTACGGTCATATGTGATGCGAAATCTAACTATCCTTGGCGCTACCGGCTCAATTGGTGCAAGTACACTAAAAGTCGTTGAGCAAAACCCAGATCTCTATTCAGTGGTTGCACTGGCTGCAGGCTCGAATGTTGAAAAGATGCTGGCGTTAGTTGAAAAGTGGCAACCAAGCTATGTTGCTATGGCTTGCTCTGATGCAGCGTCTCAACTGACTGAAGTGTTGTCCGTGAGTTACCCTAACGTAAAAGTACTTTCAGGCACTGAAGGCATGTGTCAGGTTGCTTCTCTAGAGGAAGTGGACACGGTAATGGCCGCGATTGTTGGTGCCGCTGGTTTACTTCCTACTATGTCTGCGGTTAAAGCGGGCAAGCGTATCTTGCTTGCAAACAAAGAAGCTTTGGTGATGTCTGGGCAGTTGTTTATCGACGCCGTGGAAAAATACGGTGCAGAGCTGCTTCCTGTCGATAGCGAGCATAATGCTATTTTCCAATGCCTTCCGCAGAACGTACAAACTAACCTAGGCCGCTGTAACCTTGAAGAAAACGGCATTAACCATATTCTTCTGACTGGTTCTGGTGGTCCTTTCCGTTATACCGATGTGGCTGAACTCGAATCAGTGACTCCTGAACGCGCAATTGCACACCCTAACTGGTCTATGGGGCCTAAGATCTCTGTCGATTCTGCGACTATGATGAATAAAGGGCTAGAGTACATTGAAGCGAAATGGCTATTTAATGCTTCTCAGGAGCAGTTAAAGGTCATCATTCACCCGCAGTCTGTGATTCACTCGATGGTTCAGTACAAGGATGGCTCTGTGCTTGCTCAAATGGGCGAACCAGATATGGCAACGCCAATCGCTTTGACGATGTCTTACCCTAATCGTACCGAGGCGGGTGTTAAGCCTTTAGACTTTACTAAAGTGGGTGAGCTTACCTTCTTAGAACCAGATTTCAGTCGTTACCCGTGTTTGAGGTTAGCGATTGAAGCGTGCTACTTAGGTCAGCATGCGACAACAGCCATTAATGCAGCAAACGAGATCGCGGTCGATGCTTTCTTGAACAATCAGGTGAAGTTTACCGATATTGCTGTCATTAACGAACACGTTATGAGCAAAGTATGTGAACAACATAACTCTGAGGGTTTAGATAGCTTGGAAAGCCTTCTCGAGCTCGATAATATGTCTCGTCAAATAGCCATTCAATTTATTAAAGAGCAGCTAGCATGAGTGGAATTCTGTGGAACTTCGCATCTTTTATCGTAGCGCTTGGCATTCTGGTTGCTGTTCATGAGTTTGGACACTTCTGGGTCGCTCGTCGTTGTGGTGTGAAAGTTGAAAAATTCTCGATTGGTTTTGGTAAATCAATCTGGAGTAAAGTGGGCCGTGATGGTACTGAATACAGCTTGTCAGTGATTCCACTGGGCGGCTACGTTAAGATGCTCGATGGTCGTGTTGACGATCTTTCTGAAGATCAACAGCAATACGCTTTCGACAAGAAGCCGCTTTGGAAACGAACGGCGATTGTGGGTGCAGGCCCTGCATTCAACTTTATCTTTGCGGTGTTCGCGTATTGGTTAGTATTTTTGATTGGCGTACCCGCGGTTAAGCCCGTGATTGGTGAAGTCACTCCACAATCTATTGCTGCACAAGCCGGAATTGAAACTGGAATGGAACTTAAATCTATTTCAGGAATCAAAACCGCAGATTGGGAATCAGTCAATATGGGGTTGATATCGCACATTGGTGATCAATCCATGACAGTGACGGTTGCTTCTCAAGACGACATCGGCTTTGAGCAACAAATGACATTGGATATTTCAGACTGGTCGTTCAACCCAGAAACTGAATCTGCAATGACAACGCTGGGCTTTAGACCGTATTCTCCAGAGATATCGACCGTACTGGCTCAAATCATTGATGATGGCGCTGCATACGATGCAGGTCTTGAAGCTGGCGATAAAATTGTTGAGATTAACGGGCAACCTATTGAACAGTGGCAGTCGGTTGTTGAGTTAATTCGTGCTAATCCAATGACATCATTGGACTTGGTCGTATTGCGAAATGGTGCCGAGCAGTCATTGGTTATGACACCAAAAAGTCGAGAGCTTTCTGATGGTTCGACAATCGGCTATGCAGGTATTGCTCCGGAAGTCGCAGAATGGCCAGAAGATTATCGCTTTGAGTTACAATTTGGTGTAATTGAGTCTGTAGGAAAAGCATTTGATAAAACAGGTCAAATCATTGGATTGACACTGACAATGCTTAAGAAGCTCATCGTTGGTGATGTTGGCTTAAACAACTTGAGTGGCCCTATTTCAATCGCTAAAGGTGCAGGTACAACCGCCGATTATGGTCTGGTTTACTTCTTGGGCTTTTTGGCTCTGATTAGTGTTAACTTAGGGATTATTAATTTGGTTCCGCTGCCTATGCTTGATGGCGGACATTTGCTGTTTTTCGCTATTGAGGCCGTTACTCGTAAACCGGTACCTGAGAAAGTTCAGGAAATGGGATACAGAGTGGGAGGGGCAATCCTCTTCTCATTGATGGCTCTGGCAATATTTAACGATTTTACTCGTCTGTGAATGGTTTCTCACAGGCATTGGTAGTAGCAAGGAATAATTAGAATAAGTATGGCGATTAAGCAAATTCTGTTCGCAAGTCTATTGGCCACTAGTGTGGCTGCGAACGGAGCACAAAACTTTGTAGTTCAAGATATCAAGATCGAAGGTTTACAGCGTGTTGCACTTGGTGCAGCTCTACTGAAAATGCCAGTACGTATTGGCGATGAAGTGGATGAAAGCGATGTGTCTGAGATCATTCGTGCATTGTATGCTTCGGGCAACTTTGAGGACGTTAAAGTACTTCGTGATGAAGGTGTATTGATTGTTCAAGTTCAAGAACGACCGACCATCGCAAGCATCTCATTCTCTGGTAATAAAGCGATTAAAGAAGAACAGCTTCAGCAGAACCTAGATGCGTCTGGTGTTCGTGAAGGTGAAGCCCTTGACCGTACTACGCTGAGTAACATTGAAAAAGGCCTTGAAGATTTTTACTACAGTGTTGGTAAGTACAACGCGACAGTAAAAGCGGTTGTGACACCTCTGCCACGTAACCGTTCTGACCTTAAGTTTGTGTTTACTGAGGGCGTATCCGCTAAGATTCAGCAAATCAACTTTATCGGTAATGAAGTCTTCTCTGACTCTGAACTGCTTAGTCGTTTCAATCTGAATGTTGATGTTGCATGGTGGAATTTCCTTGCGGATGAAAAATACCAAAAGCAAGTATTAGCCGGTGATATCGAAGCGCTGAAATCTTACTACCTTGACCGTGGTTACCTTAAGTTTAAGGTTGACTCTACGCAGGTGGCGATCTCTCCAGACAAAAAAGGTGTTTACATCACGCTTGGCCTCGATGAAGGCGAAGCCTACACCGTTAAAGATGTCTCTTTCCGTGGTGAATTAATCGGTCGTGAGGCTGACTTCGAAGCGTTAGTGCCATTCGAAGACGGCGATACGTACAACGGTTCTTCGGTAACGTCTTTGGAAGAGAACGTAAAACGAATTCTTGGTGAATCTGGCTACGCGTACCCACAAGTTCGCACGATTCCTGAATTTGACGATGAGACCAAAGAAGTGTCGTTGGTTATCAATGTAGAAGCGGGCAGCCGTATCTATGTTCGTGATATTCGATTCACGGGTAACAACTCAACGAAAGACGAAGTACTGCGTCGTGAAATGCGTCAAATGGAAGGCAGCTGGCTTAACTCTAAGTCCATTGATACCGGTAAGAGCCGTCTTAACCGTTTAGGTTTCTTTGAAACGGTTGATGTACAAACAGTGCGTGTTCCTGGCAGTGAAGACCAAGTTGATTTGGTTTACAACGTTAAGGAAGCGAACTCAGGCAGTATCAACTTTGGTGTTGGCTACGGTACTGAATCAGGTGTTAGTTTCCAAGTTGGTTTGCAACAAGATAACTTTGCAGGTTCAGGTAACCGTGTTGGCGTAAGTGCCATGATGAATGATTACCAAAAGAACGTGAGCTTTGACTACCGTGACCCATACTGGAACCTTGATGGTGTGAGCTTAGGCGGTAAGATCTTCTACAACGAATTTGAAGCCTCTGAAGCGGGCATCGTCGACTATACCAACCAAAGTTACGGTACCAGCCTAACATGGGGTTTCCCTATGGATGAGCTGAACCGTATCGAGTTTGGTGTGGGCTATACGCACAACAAGATCGGTAACGTACCGACTTATATCCAAGTTGAACAGTTCGCGAGAAGTATCGACCAATACGGTGACGAGCACATCTTAACCGATGACTTCGATATCAATATTTCATGGACGCGTAACAATTTGAACCGTGGTTTCTTCCCAACTGAGGGTAACCACCAACGTGCTTTCGCTAAAATGACGGTACCAGGCTCTGATGCTCAGTACTTCAAAATGCAGTACGATGTAAAACATTACATCCCGCTGACCAAAAAGCATGAGTTCACACTATTGATGCGCGGCCGATTAGGCTATGGTAATGGTTATGGTCAAACAGATGGTAACGATAACTTGTTCCCATTCTACGAGAACTACTACGCAGGTGGTTTTACAACCCTACGTGGCTTTGGTTCTAACTCAGCTGGCCCGAAAGCCGTTTACGGAAGCAGCACAGGTAACAACCCAACCTATGATACCGCTACTGATGATTCAGTGGGTGGTAACGCGGTTGCCTTAGCAAGCTTAGAGTTAATTGTACCAACGCCGTTTGCTTCTGATGAAGCGCGCAGCCAGATTCGAACCAGTGTTTTCTTCGACATGGCAAGTGTATGGGACACAGAGTTCGTAGACCGCGGCGCACCAAATAGTGGCAGCCAGTACTACTACGATTACTCTGACCCAACAAATTACCGTTCATCTTATGGTGCCGCTCTTCAATGGATGTCACCAATGGGCCCACTGGTTTTCTCTCTAGCGAAACCAATTAAAGTTTACGAAGGTGATGATGAGGAATTCTTCACATTCACCATTGGTAGAACTTTCTAATATTTAAAGGACAATATTTTGAAAAATATGATTAAAGCAGCAGGTTTAGGCCTTGTAGTTCTTAGCTCTTCTTTCTTTGCAACAGCTGCTGAAGCTGCGCAAAAAGTGGGTTATGTAAACACTGCACAAGTATTCCAGGCTCTACCTCAGCGTGAAGTTGTTCTTCAAAAAATGCAGGAAGAGTTCAAAGACAAAGCAGCTGAGCTACAGAGCATTCAAGCTGAAGCTAAAACGAAGATTGAAAAGCTTAAGCGTGATGGCGAGCTACTAGGTCCTGACGAAGTTGAGAAGCTACGTATCGAAGTAGGCCAACTAGACAGCAAGTACAAAATCAAAGCTCAAGCACTAGAAAAAGCAAGCCAACGTCGTGAAGCACAAGAGAAGCAGAAGCTATTCAAAGTGATTCAAGATGCTGTAACGAAAGTTGCAGAGAAAGAAGGCTACGACATGATCGTTGATATTCAAGCTCTGCAATACGGCAAGCCAGAATACAACATCTCTGAGAAAGTAATTAAAGCACTGAAATAAGTTTTATGAAGAATCTGACTTTAGCCGAATTGGCAACGATTACCGGGGGAGAGCTACACGGAGATGGTACAATTACCGTTTCAGCAGTCGCTCCGATGGATAAAGCGCAAGAAGGTAACATTACGTTCCTTTCTAACGTGAAGTACAGCAAGCACCTAGGTGACTGTAAAGCGTCCGCTATTATGGTTAAAGAGAGTGAGCGTGAACTGTGCAAGACTAACGTGATTGTGGTTAATGACCCTTATGTTGCTTTTGCTAAAGTTGCTCAAGCGCTTGATACTACTCCTGCTCCCGCAGCGGCTATTGCTGATTCTGCTTCAATCTCTAGCGAAGCAACCATTGGACAAAATGTGTCTATTGGCGCGAACGCTGTGATTGAGTCTGGTGTAGTACTTAGTGATGATGTGATCATCGGTGCTGGTTGCTTTATTGGTAAAAATGCAAAAATTGGCGCAGGCACTAAGCTGTGGGCTAACGTAAGTGTTTACCATGAAGTTGTGATTGGTGAAGGATGTCTGATCCAATCAAGTACTGTTATTGGCTCTGATGGCTTTGGCTATGCGAACGAGAAAGGTGAGTGGGTTAAGATCCCGCAAGTGGGTTCTGTTCGCATTGGTAACCGCGTAGAAATCGGCGCGTGTACTACCATTGACCGTGGTGCATTAGATGACACAATCATTGAAGATAACGTTATCTTAGATAACCAACTTCAAATTGCTCACAATGTTCACATCGGATATGGTTCTGCTCTTGCGGGTGGTACTATCATCGCAGGCAGCACGACGATAGGTAAGTACTGTATTATTGGTGGCGGCAGTGTGATTAATGGTCACATTGAAATCGTTGATGGCGTTACAATCACCGGTATGGGGATGGTAATGCGCAGTATCACTGAGAAAGGCATGTACTCTTCAGGTATTCCTTTACAGCCAAATAAAGATTGGCGTAAAACAGCAACGCGTGTTCATCGAATTGATGAAATGAACAAGCGTTTGAAAACCGTTGAAAAACTTATCGAGAAGAGCGCGGAATCATAATTCCAGCATTTCTAATAAAAGGCTCGCGTACAGCGAGTCTTTTTCGTTTATAATCCTTCTAATTAAATAAAGAATATATATAGGAATACGACTTTGACTACTGAACAGACAACGATGAACATTACTGAAATTCAGGAACTATTACCTCATCGCTACCCATTCTTAATGGTTGATCGTGTGACTAGCTTTGAAAAAGAAAAAACACTGACTGCGATTAAGAATGTCTCTGTTAACGAACCTCAGTTCACAGGCCACTTCCCACAACTTCCTGTATTCCCAGGCGTGTTGATCTTAGAAGCAATGGCACAAGCAACAGGCCTTCTAGCATTTAAATCTTTTGGTGCGCCTTCTGGCAACGAGCTTTACTACTTTGCTAGCGTAGATAAAGCTAAATTCCGTAAGCCAGTAGTACCTGGTGACCAACTGGTTATCGAAGTTGAATTCTTAAAAGAACGTCGTGGCATCGCATCGTTTAATGGTGTTGCTAAGGTTGACGGCGTAGTTGTATGTTCAGCTGAACTTAAATGTGCTCGTAGAGAGTTTTAATATGATTCATGAAACAGCGAAAATTCACCCGGCAGCAGTAATCGAAGGTGATGTAACTATCGGTGCTAACGTGACGGTTGGGCCTTTCACTTACATTGCTGGTAACGTGACCATTGGAGACGACACTGAAGTGATGTCGCACGTTGTGATCAAAGGTCACACAACCATTGGTAAAGAAAACCGCATTTTCCCACACGCTGTTATCGGTGAAGAAAACCAAGATAAGAAATACGGCGGCGAAGACACAACAGTTGTGATCGGTGATCGCAACGTAATTCGTGAAGCGGTTCAAATCCATCGTGGTACGGTTCAAGACAAAGCAACCACAGTGATTGGTGATGACAACTTACTTTGTGTTAATGCTCACGTAGCGCACGATGTTATTGTTGGTAACCACACTCACATTGGTAACAACGCTATTCTTGGCGGTCATGTAACGGTTGGCGACTACGCTGGTGTTATGGCACTTTCTGCGATTCACCCATTCTGCTCAATTGGTGCTTACGCATACATTGGTGGCTGTTCTGCAGTTGTTCAAGATGTACTGCCGTACGTGCTTGCACAGGGTAACCACGCGGCTCCATTCGGCCTTAACCTAGTAGGCTTGAAGCGTAACGGATTTGAGAAACCTGAAATTCGTGCACTACAGAAAGCGTACAAAGAGCTATACCGTTCAGGTAAAACACTTGAAGAAGCGAAAGCGGCTTTAGTGGAAATGGCAAAAGAGTTTACTTCGGTAGTTCCTATGCTTGAAATGCTAGAGAACTCTGAGCGCGGTATTATTCGTTAATACTCGATGTGGTTATGTACCAATCCGCGTAAGTATGACAATAATTACTTAATCAGATTGGTATAACAAAAAGATCGCTAATCATTAGGCGATCTTTTTTGTTTTAGGCAAGAAGGGAATTGGAAAACTATGGCACAGCAAGAAACAGCAACCAACAGCACGGACTTTGTTTCGAATGAACCACTGCGCGTAGGTATCGTTGTCGGAGAACTCTCTGGTGACACGCTTGGCGAAGGTTTTATCAAAGCAATCAAATCGCAGTACCCGAACGCTGAATTCGTGGGTATTGGCGGACCAAAAATGAAGGCGCTTGGTTGTGAGTCTCTTTTCGAGATGGAAGAGCTGGCTGTCATGGGCTTAGTTGAAGTACTTGGCCGTTTACCTCGCTTATTAAAAGTGAAAGCAGAGCTGGTAAAGTATTTCACTCAAAACCCGCCAGATGTGTTTGTGGGTATCGATGCGCCTGACTTCAACCTAAGACTTGAACTCGATCTTAAGAACGCCGGCATTAAAACAGTTCATTACGTGAGCCCTTCCGTGTGGGCTTGGCGTCCTAAACGTATCTTTAAAATCGACAAAGCAACCGACTTGGTTTTGGCCTTCCTGCCATTTGAGAAAGCGTTTTATGATAAATACAACGTTGCCTGTGAATTTGTTGGTCACACGTTAGCTGATGCTATTCCTTTAGAACCAAGCAAACAAGATGCACGTGAGCTGTTAGGCTTAGATCAAGACAAGCAATGGTTAGCTGTATTGCCGGGTAGTCGTGGTGGTGAGATGGGTTTGATTGCTCAACCATTTATCGAAACTTGCCAACGTATCAAGCAGAAGTATCCGGATATCAATTTTGTTGTTGCGCTCGTTAACGAACAGCGTAAAAAGCAGTTTACTGAAATCTGGCAATCGACCGCACCTGAGCTTGAATTCACGTTAGTCGAAGATACGGCAACCAACGTGATTACCGCCGCTGATTCTGTGCTCTTGGCTTCAGGTACCGTGGCTCTTGAATGTATGTTGCTTAAGCGCCCTATGGTGGTTGGTTACAAAGTAAATAAGCTGACGGGTTACATTGTTAAGAAGTTGGCGATCACTGAGTTTGTGTCACTGCCGAATATTTTGGCCGGTGAAGAGATCGTGAAAGAGCATATTCTTGAAGAGTGTCACCCAGACTTTTTGTTCCCGTCTGTCGATAAAATGCTATCAGCCGATAACAGTGCCTTGATCGAACGCTTTACCGAGATGCATCACTGGATCCGTAAAGACGCAGACAAACAAGCCGCTAACGCAGTATTGAAATTGATTGACCGACCTTTTGTTGAAGCATAAAGCGCTTACTTACAGAATATTAAGAGATTAGTTATGGCAGTAAAAGAGAAAAAAGAGCTTCCTCCATTTGAATACCCGCAAGGCTACCAGCTGTTTGCTGGCGTGGATGAAGTAGGACGTGGCCCTTTGGTTGGCGACGTGGTGACTGCTGCGGTTATCCTCGATCCAAACAACCCAATTGAAGGCTTGAACGACTCAAAGAAATTATCTGAGAAAAAGCGTCTTGCGCTGCTTCCAGAAATCAAAGAGAAAGCTTTAGCGTGGTCTGTCGGTCGTTGCTCTCCACAAGAAATTGATGAGTTGAATATTCTGCAAGCGACGATGGTAGCTATGCAGCGAGCTATCGCAGGTTTGAGCGTTCAACCTGATATGGCGTTGATAGATGGAAACCGTGTCCCAGAACTGCCGATGGATGGTCTTGCGATTGTGAAGGGTGACTTGCGAGTGGCTGAAATCAGTGCGGCGTCTATTATCGCAAAAGTCGTTCGTGACCAAGAGATGGAAGATCTTGATAAACTTCATCCAGAGTTTGGTTTTGCTAAGCATAAAGGTTACCCGACCAAAGCGCATTTCGAAGCGATTGAAAAACATGGTGTAACCGAGCATTACCGAAAGAGCTTTAAGCCAGTAAAACGTATTCTTGGCATAGACTAGAGCTTTACGTTAACTAGAGCTTAGCATCGAATAAAGTTGCTAACTTGTATTAGAAAAAAATAGAATACACACAGTTGTAATCCTAGGCTCAAACCTAGAACTCAGGAAAAATAATGTCAGATCCAAAATTTGTTCACCTACGCGTACACAGTGACTTTTCGATGGTGGATGGCCTATCCAAGGTGCCACCATTAGTTAAAAAAGTCGCTGAAATGGGTATGCCTGCTCTAGCATTGACCGACTTTACCAACCTGTGTGGTTTGGTGAAGTTTTACGGTACTGCCCATGGGTGTGGGGTTAAACCTATTATTGGTGCTGACTTCTTGATGCAGTCTCCGGAATTCGGTGACGAGTTGACCAAGCTCACCGTTATCGCAACGGACAATAAAGGTTATAACAACCTAACGTTACTCATCTCAAAAGCCTACCTTCGTGGTCATGTTCAGCATCAGCCTGTTATTGATAAAGAGTGGCTAATTGAGAATGCAGAAGGCCTGATCATTCTATCGGGTGCGAAGGAAGGTGAGATCGGTAAAGCGTTACTGAAAGGTAACCGTGAACTGGTTGCAAGCAATGTCAAGTTTTACAAAACATACTTCCCTGATCGTTTTTACCTTGAGCTGATTCGTACCGGACGTCCGGATGAAGAGTCTTACCTGCACTTTGCGTTGGAACTGGCTGAGCAGGAAGACTTGCCTGTTGTTGCAACCAACGAAGTAGTATTCTTAACTGAAGACCTGTTTGATGCCCATGAAATCCGCGTGGCAATTCATGATGGTTTCACTATGGTCGATCCTCGTCGTCCTAAAAATTACAGCGCGCAACAGTATCTTCGTAGCGAAGAAGAGATGTGCGAGTTGTTCTCCGATATCCCTGAAGCACTTGAGAACAGTGTTGAGATTGCTAAGCGTTGTAATGTAACGGTTCGTCTGGGCGAGTACTTCCTGCCTAACTTCCCAACGGAAGGTTTGGCGATTGAAGACTTCTTGATCAAGAAATCTGAAGAAGGCCTTGAGCGACGTCTAGCGTTCCTATTCCCAGATGAAAAAGTGCGTGCTGAGCGCAGACCGGAATACGATGAGCGACTCAAGATTGAGCTCGAAGTTGTTAACAACATGGGTTTCCCAGGTTACTTCTTGATCGTAATGGAGTTCATCCAGTGGTCAAAAGACAACGATGTGCCAGTAGGTCCTGGCCGTGGTTCTGGTGCCGGCTCTCTAGTCGCTTACGCTTTGGATATCACCGATCTCGATCCACTTGAATACGATCTACTTTTCGAACGTTTCTTGAACCCAGAACGTGTATCCATGCCCGATTTCGATATCGACTTCTGTATGGATAAGCGTGACCAAGTTATTGATCACGTGGCTGAGATGTACGGTCGTGATGCTGTTTCTCAGATCATCACCTTTGGTACCATGGCGGCAAAAGCGGTAATCCGCGATGTAGGCCGTGTATTGGGCCACCCGTTTGGTTTCGTCGATCGAATTTCAAAGCTTGTACCGCCAGACCCAGGTATGACGCTAGAGAAAGCATTCCTTGCTGAACCTGCATTGCCAGAGCTTTACGATGGCGATGAAGAAGTTCGTGAGTTGATTGATAAGTGTCGCATCCTTGAAGGTTGTACGCGAAATGCCGGTAAGCACGCAGGTGGTGTTGTTATCTCACCCACCACGATCACCGATTTTGCGCCAATCTATGCCGACGCAGAAGGTAACTTCCCAGTAACTCAGTTCGATAAGAATGACGTTGAAACGGCTGGCTTGGTTAAGTTCGACTTCTTGGGGCTGCGTACCCTGACCATCATCGACTGGGCGTTAGGCCTAGTGAATCCACGTTTGAAGAAAGAGGGGAAAGAACCGGTTCGTATCGAGTCGATTCCTCTTGATGACCAAGCGTCATTTAACCTATTACAAAATTCTGAAACCACCGCGGTATTCCAGCTGGAATCGCGTGGTATGAAAGACCTTATCAAACGTCTACAGCCCGACTGTTTTGAAGATATTATCGCATTGGTAGCCCTGTTCCGTCCGGGTCCTCTGCAATCAGGCATGGTAGATAACTTTATCGACCGTAAACACGGCCGTGAAGCGGTTTCTTACCCTGATGAAACGTGGCAACACGAATCGCTGAAAGAGACGCTAGAACCTACGTACGGCATCATCCTGTATCAAGAGCAGGTAATGCAAATCGCACAGATCCTTGCTGGCTATACGCTTGGTGGAGCGGATATGTTGCGTCGTGCGATGGGTAAGAAAAAGCCAGAAGAGATGGCAAAGCAGCGTGGTACCTTTAAAGAGGGTGCTGAAGCCAATGGTGTTGATGGCGAGCTGGCCATGAAGATCTTTGACTTGGTAGAGAAATTTGCGGGCTACGGCTTTAACAAATCTCACTCCGCAGCATATGCACTGGTTTCTTATCAAACGCTATGGCTGAAAACGCACTACCCAGCGGAATTTATGGCTGCGGTAATGACGGCAGATATGGATAACACCGAGAAGGTTATTGGCCTTGTTGATGAATGTTTCCGTATGAAGCTCAAGCTTTTACCACCAGATATCAACTCGGGTCTGTACCGCTTTAACGTGGATGAAGATGGCGCGATTGTTTATGGCATCGGTGCGATCAAAGGGGTCGGTGAAGGCCCTATTGAAGCGATTATTGAAGCGCGAAATAAAGGTGGTTACTTTAAAGACTTATTCGACTTCTGTGCACGTCTTGATCTGAAGAAGGTTAATAAACGTGTTATCGAAAAGTTGATTCTATCCGGAGCCTTAGATAGATTAGGTCCTCACCGAGCGGCGATGATGGCATCTTTGAAAGATGCGGTGAAGGCAGCGAGTCAACATCACCATGCCGAGTCTTTTGGTCAATCTGATATGTTTGGCGTGTTGACCGACGCTCCGGAAGAGGTTGAACACAAGTATACCCAAGTGCCTAAATGGCCTGAGAAGATTTGGCTTGAGGGTGAACGTGAAACGCTTGGCTTGTATTTAACGGGTCACCCGGTTAACGCTTACATCAAAGAGTTAGCGAAATACACTAGCTGTCGTTTGAAAGATGCCACGCCAACGCGTCGTGACCAATCACTAACAATTGCAGGCTTGGTGATTGCTGCGAGAGTGATGACGACGAAGCGCGGCACGCGAATTGGTTTGATGACACTTGATGACCGTTCGGGCCGAATGGAAGTGATGTTGTTCTCGGATGCGCTCGATCGCTACGCAGAATTGCTCGAAAAAGACAAAATTGTGGTCGTTTCCGGACAGGTCAGCTTTGATGATTTCAATGGCGGGCTTAAAATGTCCGCGCGCGAGGTCATGGACTTAGGAAGCGCCCGTGAGAAATATGCTCGTGGGGTGTCGATATCTATCGACCAATCCCAAATTAACGGTCAATTTTTTGAACGCTTTAGTCAAATCTTAGAACCTTATAGAGCCGGAACGGTCCCAGTCAATGTATACTACCAGCGTGCCGACGCTAGAGCGCGGTTAACATTGGGCACAGAATGGCGCGTGACGCCAAGTGATACATTACTAGACGAATTAAAACAGCTGCTTGGAAATAGCCAAGTAGAACTCGAATTTAACTAAAATTTAGCTTCGCGAATGCGGAGCTGAATCAACAAGGATTCATAGATGAGCCTGAACTTTCTAGAATTTGAAAAGCCTATCGCTGAACTTGAAGCAAAAATCGAAGCGCTACGTGACGTTTCGCGTCACGGTGGTGACACAGCGGTAGATCTAGACAAAGAAATCGAACAACTAGAGAAAAAAAGCTTAGAGCTTAAACAGAAAATCTTTAGTGACTTAGGTGCATGGCAGGTAGCTCAACTTGCTCGTCACCCTCAACGTCCTTACACCAAAGATTACCTGGAGCATGCATTCACAGAGTTTGAAGAGATGGCGGGCGATCGCGCTTACGCTGACGACAAAGCTATTGTGGGTGGTATGGCTCGTCTAAATGGCCGTCCTGTTATGGTTATTGGTCACCAGAAAGGTCGTGAGACTAAAGAGAAAGTGATCCGTAACTTTGGTATGCCAAAGCCAGAAGGTTACCGTAAGGCGCTACGTCTAATGGAAACTGCTGAGCGTTTCAACATGCCTATTATTACTTTCATCGACACAGCGGGCGCATACCCAGGTGTTGGTGCTGAAGAGCGTGGTCAATCTGAAGCTATCGCTAAAAACCTAAAAGTGATGGCTGGCCTTTCAGTTCCTGTTATCTGTAACGTTGTGGGTGAAGGCGGTTCTGGTGGTGCACTAGCGATTGGTGTTGGTGACTACGTGAACATGCTTCAGTACTCTACGTACTCAGTAATCTCTCCAGAAGGTTGTGCTTCAATCTTATGGCGCGATTCAGATAAAGCACCACAAGCAGCTGAAGCGATGGGCCTGATTGCTCCTCGTCTTAAAGAGCTTGAGCTTATCGACGAAATCATTCCTGAGCCTCTAGGTGGCGCGCACCGCGACCCTGCACAAACCGCTCAAAACATGAAAGACATGTTAGTTAAACAGCTAGAAGAGCTAGAGCAGTTTGATAACGAAACGCTGCTTGAGCGTCGTTACCAGCGTCTAATGAGCTACGGCTACTGCTGATAACTTGCCTTAGCGATAAGGCTAGCTATACGAACAAATGATGAAAGGGTTGGACTCAGTGCCAACCCTTTTTTATTATTAAAACATTATCCCTTAACACACGATCTCTTGGTTTATTAGCCTCATGACACACTTAATTGATACCTTCACATCTGTACTTGATCAAAGCGCGCTTAAGCCTTGTCGGTTGATCGTCGCTTTCAGTGGTGGTGTCGATTCACGAGTGTTGTTGGAGTTGGCTGCCCAATTCGCTAAGTCCCATCACATCGATTGCTGTGCGGTACATGTTCACCACGGCTTAAGCAACAATGCTGATTATTGGGCAGAGCAGTGCAAAACATGGTGTGATGCTTTGTCGGTATCCTTGTTCATTGAACGAGTCTCGCTAGATATTAGCCGTGGAGAAAGCGTTGAAAAGCTGGCTCGAGACGCGCGATACCAAGCCCTTAAAAAGCATATTAGACAAGGTGATGTGTTAGTGACAGGCCAGCACATCGATGACCAAGTCGAGACCTTCTTGTTAGCTCTTAAGCGTGGCAGTGGTCCGAAAGGGCTCTCTTCAATGGCGAAAGTGATGCCATTTTCAGGTGCTCATATCGTTCGCCCACTGCTGTCGGTGACGAGAACGGATATTGAAGTGGCGGCGCGCGATATGGCTTTAACTTGGGTAGAAGATGAGAGTAATCAAGACGTTCGCTTTGACCGTAATTTTATTCGTCATCAAGTCACTCCGACACTGACCGAGCGTTGGCCTAGTTTTCGAGAATCGGTCAGTCGTAGTGCTCAGCTATGTGCAGAGCAAGAGTTACTGTTGGATGAGTTGTTAGAATCTCACTTACAACAAGCTTTGACTGAGAAGCACAGCTTAAGTATTGAGGTATTATCTCAGTACTCTGATTTACTGCGTGCACGCTTATTAAGAATGTGGCTGAGCCGCTGTAATCAACCGATGCCGAGCCAAAAGCAGCTCAAACTTATATGGGATGAGGTGGCATGTGCTCAGGCAGACGCCAACCCTAAGCTGGTGTTGAATGAGGTTGAGGTTAGACGTTTTAATCATCAGCTCCATGTCGTAAAAGAGACCAAAGACTTGTCGAACTGGCAAAGTGATATCTCGATGGAAGAGAGCTTAGTTTTGCCTGACGGTTTAGGGGAACTACACTTAACTTCAGCGGCGAGTGATGGTGTATCTAACCACTGTGATGCGCAACATTTTAGTCTCAACACAACGAGAGGAACACTGCGAGTGATATTTAACCCTGAGGGATTGTCAGCACACCCTGTTGGGCGCGGTCATAGCAGGAAGCTTAAGAAGTTGTTTCAAGAGTACCAAGTACCCAGTTGGTTAAGACGCAGAACGCCGATATTAATGGATGGCGATCGAGTGATCGCTGTTTTAGGCTTATTCGTAGATAAAAACTACGAAGGTCAAGATTGTGAAGCGCTTTGGAGCAAGTAGAAAAAGTTTATGTCACAATTCACCGTCACTTTAATAAAAATAATTAATGGAATATGCAATGAAGAAAATTACACTAGGATTAGTTCTTGGATTTGGACTATTGAGTGGTAACGCTCTGGCGGCTGATGTTGCTGCGGGTCAAGCTAAAGCAGCAATCTGTGCGGCATGTCATGGTGCAGACGGTATCGCAGTGATCCCTGGCTATCCAAACCTTAAAGGTCAAAACGAGCAATACATCGCTTCATCAATTAAGGCCTATAAGAATGGCCAGCGCACCGGCGGTTTGGCCGCTGTAATGCAGGCTCAAGCTTCAATGCTGAGTGATGAAGACATCGCGAATCTAGCCGCTTACTACGCAAGCCTTAAGTAAAACCTTCTCAAAGCGCTGATTAAACAAGATGATAAATTTCGAGCCAGAGCTTTAAAGCTCTGGCTTTTTTCATTGAATGTTTACTATAGCTAACCGATAATGAGCCATTCGCACAGTTTAAGGGATGAACATGAAAAAGATTGAAGCCATTATCAAGCCATTCAAACTTGATGATGTACGTGAAGCACTTGCAGAAGTGGGTATTACGGGTATGACAGTATCTGAAGTTAAAGGCTTTGGACGTCAAAAAGGTCATACTGAGCTATACCGCGGCGCAGAGTACATGGTCGACTTTTTACCTAAAG
This sequence comes from Vibrio sp. 10N.286.52.C3, assembly GCF_041468865.1. Lineage (NCBI taxonomy): Bacteria > Pseudomonadati > Pseudomonadota > Gammaproteobacteria > Vibrionales > Vibrionaceae > Vibrio > Vibrio sp. 10N.286.52.C3. The sequence continues at coordinate 141,712 of NZ_JBFRJM010000019.1, forward strand.
TGAAACTAGAAATCGTTGTGACCGACGAAGTGGCTGACCAATGTGTTGATACCATCATTGAGACGGCTCAAACAGGTAAAATTGGTGACGGTAAGATCTTCATTACTGAAGTTGAACGTGTGGTACGTATTCGTACTGGCGAAGAAGACGAAGACGCCGTATAAAAAAACTATTACCCTAAAAGGAGCGTTTATCGCTCCTTTTTCATCTCTGGTAGGGTGCTGTATGTTTAAGAAAACCATCATTGTTATCACGTTATTGATAACGCTTGCTGTCGTTAGTTTTCATTTTATCTTCGTGATCCCGAATAAACCCAACCTGATCATTTCCTCTCAAAGTACCAGTAACGACATCTACAGTTGCTACCAAAACTCTGCACCGAAAGCGATTGATGTGTCTGATGGCTTAGACATTGCGGTGTGGAATATCTACAAGCAAAACCGAAATAATTGGCAGAGTGAGTTAAATAAGCTGTCGGCAGGTAGCGATTTAGTCTTGCTGCAAGAAGCTAGTATGACAGAAGGACTTCGCCAATGGGTAATGAGCGGACAGTGGGGAAGCACACGTGTTAATGCGTTTGAGGCCTTTGAGCAAAGTGCTGGGGTACTCAACCTAGCAACCCATTTACCGATTGAAGCGTGTGCTTATACTCATGAAGAACCTTGGCTTCAACTGCCTAAATCGGCGCTTTGGTCGCGTTACCAACTAAACAATGGCGAAGAGCTGGCTGTGATTAATATCCACGCTGTGAACTTTACCTTTGGTACGGAAGATTACGAGGCTCAGCTCAAGAGCTTAACTGACAATCTGCAAAAGTATCGTGGGCCGGTTATTTTTGCTGGGGACTTTAATAGCTGGAGTGAAGCTCGCTTTGCTGTATTGAAAGATGCGTTGGAGAAGGTTGGTTTGACGGAAGTTGCCTTTGAGCCAGATAACAGAACTCAGTTCATTACAGGACTGGTGCTCGACCATGTGTTCTATCGAGGGCTAGAGGTAGAAAAAGCAAAAGCGCCCATTACGGACGCTTCTGATCATAACCCTATGCGAGTGACCTTTAAGGCTAAATAGTGATTAGCTATTAGTCATTGGAACTTAACCATTCGCACGGTGGTTACCTTGGGAAATCTAACGGAACAATAGGCTAGAGAGTCTTCGCTAGCCTTATCTCTTCTACTTAAAAGATTAAAATGTAGAGCGCCCAGATTAGGTAGTAGCCAACCCATGGTAAGCCTGAAATCACAAGCGCTTGCCCGCGTTCAAACTCAGTCCACGTTAATACCGCAGCATAACCTAGCACGATGTACCATGGCAGAAGCAGTGGTAATGAGCTAGCAAACTGTGACCAATCATTAGTTAGCGGTAACTTGATCAAGCCATTTAAGCTGTTCAAGTCGGCAGCGTAGTTCATCACATGTCCATGCTTGAGTATCAGGCTTGCGTAGCTTGCTACATCACCTAAAACAGCTGGGAATATAACAACCGATGCCGCTGCAAACCATCGCCAAAAGCTGTGCTGATGTTGGCTTGGCTTGGTTGCTAGGTTAAACCAGAATGCCAATAGAACGATGGTTAATGTTCGGCCAAATACGTCGCTGATGATTTCACTTGCGAGTAAGGTATTGCTGTCAAGTAACGCCAATTGGTCAGGGTTCGTTTGAGCCAGTTGCTGCGAGAGCTCTGCACTTAACCATGCAAAATCTACATTCGAAAAATAAGCACCCCAAAACAAAAATGGGCTGAGCATTAATACGACGTAGGGTTGCCATCCCCAAGCACTTCGTTGATAAAGCGCTAAGAAACAAGCTGTTGGCGAACGGAATATATCCAACAGCATGATGAGTGGGTTACTTGACGGGTTCATACACTTACCTTAGTTACATCAACATACAGCTTCAGTTTTTGTCCTGGCTGTAGGTATTTTTTGTTCTGCAAAGTGTTCCATTTTACAACATCTGTACTTTTTACTTTGAACTTTGATGCAATACCGCTGACTGTGTCACCTGATCTTACGTTATAAAAGATCGTACGGATGATGGCGCCGTCTGAGCCGTTCTTCCAAATGACCAGTTCTTGACCAACTCTAAGCGTGTCGCGTGGTCCCATGCCATTCCACTTAGCCAGTGATTGATGAGAGACCTTATTTGCGCGTGCAATCGTCCATAGGCTGTCACCACTTCTTACAGTATGGCTGAGCTTATATTGACCACGACTCTTCGACTGTGTGCTTGCTAGGCGGTTTGAGGCGCTTAGGGCGTATGTCTTGTCGTCTTTGGTGGATGTTGGGATAAGTAAGTGCTGGCCAATACGAATATTGTTGTTGCTCAAACCGTTTGCAGAGCGGATCACTTTGCTGGTGGTGTTATATTTGCTTGCCAGTACGCTAATGCTGTCACCAGATTGAACCTTGTAACGCACCAACTTCATGCCTTTGCCTTTATTGGCAGCGACTTCTTTGTTGAATTTCTCAACTGAATCTAAAGGAAGTAATAGTTGTTGGTGTTTCTCTGGTGCCGTTGCCCATTGGTTGTAAGCCGGGTTGTAACCTTGAAGTTCTTTGACAGGAATGCCTGCGTAGTTCGCAGCAATGGCTAAATCAAGCTGTTCTTCAGGGTTAACCAGAGTCAGCACTGGCTTATTCGGGATCGCCGGAATATCGATGCCATACTTTTCTTGGTTGGCAATGACATCTGCTAGAGCAAGCAGTTTAGGTACATAGCTGCTGGTCTCTTTTGGTAAGTCCAAAGAGAAAAAGTCGATTGGCTTGCCAAGCTTCTTGTTCTTGCGGATTGCGCTGTTTACTCGACCACCACCACTGTTATAGGCAGCAATCGCATGATTCCAGTCGCCATCGAAACGTCGGTTAAGATCTGAGAGGAAGTCCAATGCGGCGTCGGTAGAGGCGGCAACATCGCGGCGGCCGTCATACCAAAAGTTCTGTTCAAGCCCGTAGTCTTTGCCAGTGCCTGAAATGAATTGCCATAGACCAGCAGCACTGCCATGAGAGTAGGCAAACGCATCGAAAGAGCTTTCTACAACGGGTAGTAGTGCCAATTCTAGTGGTAAGCCTTTTTCTTCAATCTTAGTCGTGATCAGATACAAGAAAGGTTCAGCACGCTTTGATACTGTTTTTAGATGACTCGGGTGCTTGAGATACCAAGTTCGGTAGTAGTCGACCTTCTTTTGGTCTGGCACTTCCATTTCAAGTTGCATCGCAATGCGTTTCCAAACATCTTCTTGTGTTTGTGGAGTAACGACAGGTGCTTCAACTTTTTGATCTTCTTTGGCTGTTGCTTCTGATGAAACGTTCGCTTGAGAAACTTCTTTAGTAGGAGATGTGTTGGTTTGCTCGGAAGCTTGGTCTGGATTCTCTGACTGAGTTAATTGGCAACCAGAAAGTAGTAATACCAAAGCCCAGCTGTACTTAACTCGCATGTTACAGCCTTTTTAATTAACGGCCGATGATAATACTTGCCACCCCCTATGAGTGACAAGTCTGTATTTGTTAAAATTCGTTCTTCCACGCACGTAAAGCGGTGAATACCGATAAAGGATCGGTCTGCTCGGTGCGATTAGACACTGATTTCACTACACTTGGCTCGGTATAGCGCAGGAAGGGGTTCACAAACTTCTCTTGTCTCAAATTTGTGGGGATGGTCGACTTATTTTGAGCGCGAAGTCGGTTCACTTGGTCGCGATATTGCTGCAAATGTTGGTTATCAGGCTCTACGGCTAATGCGAAAGCGATATTGGCTGCAGTGTACTCATGTGCACAATAAACTTCGGTTTCTTGAGGCAGAGCCGTGATCTTATTCAGTGCATCGAACATCTGTTGTGGTGTGCCTTCCATGATTCGGCCACAGCCCGCAGAGAACAACACATCACCACAAAACAGTTTGGCATCGCCCACATAACCAATATGACCCGCAGTATGGCCACTGAGCCCTAGGACGAGGAATACTTCGCCAAACAGTTCTAATTGATCACCATCATCGACCGGATGAGTTAAGGTAGGGATAGGTTCATTCCTTGGACCGACAACATCCACGCCGGGAAATTGTCTAACGAGTTCTGGAACACCACCAATGTGATCGTGGTGGTGGTGTGTAATCAAGATTGCATCTAAAGTTAGCTCATGGTGTGCCAAGTACTCTAATACTGGAGCCGCATCACCAGGGTCGACGACAGCACAACGGCGATCGCTATTTTGAATCAGCCAGATGTAATTGTCGTTAAATGCAGGTATGCTTTTGATATGTAACATTATTGGTTCTCCAGTCACTATTAGTGCGACAGAATAAGTGAGACAGATTATTGATGAAGCCAGCACGTAGCAGAAAGAAGTTTGAACGTCCTTACACTTGGGCGCAATTGCACAATGGGGACTGGTTGAGAGAATCTATTCAAACTCGACTCGATGAGTGGTGCCCAAAGCTATTTGGTTACCATATGCTCAAGCTCGGTGGCCTCAGTAGTGAGATTTCTAGCTGCACATGCAACATTCAACATCAAGTAAACCTAGATATCCAGAACCCATTACATAATGTGATAGCGGATGGCTATAATTTACCCTTTTTGGAGAAAAGCTTTGATGTTGTAGTACTGAGTCATCAGCTAGATTATAGCAATGACCCGCATCGCTTATTGAGAGAAGTCGACCGAGTGATGATGGACGATGGCTATATCATTATCACGGGCTTCAACCCAATCAGTGTCACTGGGCTTGCCAGTTTGATGCCTTGGCGAAAGAACAGCTTGCCTTGGAGTGGGCGTATGTACACGCCAAGTCGAATTAAAGACTGGTTAGGTGTACTTAACTATGAAGTAATTCATTGTGACACCTACGCGCTGTTTCCGATGAGTAAGTATCAAGCGATGTGGACGTGGTTGGAGAACAGCTTAGGTGGTTGTGCATCCTTCGCCGGAAGCCAATACTTTATTGTTGCTCGCAAGCGTACTTACCCGCTAAAACCCATCAAACCACATTGGCACCTTAAGCGACGTTTCTCGCCTGTTGGGGCAAGTTTTAGAACCAATACGCGCCGTACAATGGATTCAGCCAAAGCGTCATATCCGCTAAAAACAGAAAAAGCCGATTAGTTGTCGGCTTTTCATCTATCAATTCGATTGAGAAATTGTCAATTAGTTTAAGAAATTATAAATCGCTTTCTGAAATGTGCGTCTAATTAAAAAGACGATTAGCTTGGTTGATAGCCCGTATCTTCTAGAGTCGGATTCTCCGCTGCATTTCGCGCTAAATCATCACACATTTCGTTTTCTCTGTGTCCGGCGTGTCCTTTTACCCAGCGCCAATCAACGTTATGGCGAGCGGTTTCTTTATCGAGCCTTTGCCACAGATCGGCATTTTTAACCGGTTTCTTGTCGGCTGTTTTCCAGTCACGCTTTTTCCAGTTATGAATCCACTGTGTGATGCCTTGACGCACGTATTGGCTATCTGTGGTCAGAATCACAGAGCAAGGTTCTTTGAGGGTTTGCAGAGCCACGACAGCGGCGAGCATTTCCATACGGTTATTGGTTGTTAGCGTGAAACCTTCTGCTAGCGTCTTCTCGACTTTTTTGTAGCGAAGTACGATGCCATAGCCGCCGGGACCAGGGTTGCCTAAACAAGAACCATCAGTGAAAATTTCAACTTGTTTCGTCATGATTTGATACTATTACCTCAAGCACATTATCGGCATAGTCTGACACAGTTATCCTTATGAATACCAGTAGCACTCCAGAACAAAGCACGAACGAAAAAAACAGTTCGAACGAAAATAAGCGCATTGTTGTACTCGATACCGAAACCACCGGTATGAATACAGAAGGTGGCCCTCACTATATGGGTCACCGCATCGTTGAAATTGGTGCAGTAGAGATCATCAACCGTAGGCTGACCGGGCGTCATTTCCACGTCTACATCAAGCCCGATCGTGCGATTCAAGAAGAGGCGATTGGCGTTCACGGTATTACCGATGAATTCTTGATTGATAAGCCTGAATACCAAGACATTCATAAAGAGTTTCTCGACTTTATCAAAGGTGCGGAGCTGGTGGCTCATAACGCGCCCTTCGATACGGGCTTCATGGACTATGAGTTTGAGAAGCTCAACCCAGCGATAGGTAAAACGGATGACTACTGTAAAGTTACCGATACCTTGGCAATGGCGAAGAAGATATTCCCAGGTAAAAGAAACAACCTAGATATCTTATGTGACCGTTACGGTATCGATAACTCGCACCGCACTCTCCACGGCGCATTGCTCGATGCGGAGATCCTAGCCGACGTCTACTTATTGATGACGGGTGGTCAAACTTCGCTGCAATTTAACGCTGGTCAACAGGAAGGTGAAGCCGAAAGCATACGAAGAGTAGAAAGTGGTCGAAAATCCCTAAAGGTTTTACGAGCTACGGCCGATGAAGTAGAAGCGCATCAAAGTCGTTTAGATCTCGTCGAGAAAAGCGGAAGCTGCCTCTGGCGTCAGTAGGGAGAAAGTATGTTAAGGGTATTGGCTACCGGTTGCTTATTGCTGTTAAGTTTTGGCTTACATGCAGCAACAGAATCCGTTATGAGTTTATTGGACAACCGTTTTAGAGTTGATCCCAGTATTGAACAAGTCACCTTTGTGATTTATCGAGCCGATAACTCTAAACCTGTCGTTTTGGTTCGCCCTGATGGCAAGAAATACTACTCTTGGCGCAATGCTGATAATGTCCGTTGGTACGAAGAATCGTCCATGGACATTATCTCTATCGACAATCCGATGCCCGGCCCTTGGCAAGCGATAGGTAAAGTTTCCCCTAAGAACAATATCAAGCTGCTGTCTCATCTTGTTTTGGATGCTAATGAGTTCCCAGATAAGTTGTATCAAACAGAGCGCATCAAATTTACCGCTCGACTGACTTCTGATGGCAAGCCGCTGGTGCTGCGCGATTTTCTCGATCGCGTGAAGCTTAAGGTTACCTTTACTAAGTTTGTTGAAAACGAAGAGTCTTTGGTGAGAGAAGCGCGCCCGGTGCCGGTTGTGATGGGCGAGTTTGCCGATGATGGCGCTGATCTTGATGAAAAGGCCGGAGATGGTGTGTTCACTGTCTCTTTGCCAATTGATATCGAGCCCGGTAAATACCGAGCGCGTATTACCTCTGGTAATGGCGTGTTCCTGCGAGCGCAAGAGCAAGAAGTCTTGGTTTACCCAACACCGATCACTAGCACCTTCATTCAATCACGAAAAGAGGGTTTACCTCATACTATTGTGGTGTCTGGTGAACAGGGGATGATCGCACCGAGCTCGTTAGCGGTTCATGTTGAGCACAAGGCTCCTGATGAATATGTGATGTACAAGCAGGGGCAAGCTGAAGTCGACGCAATGAAAGTCGCTTTAGAGGTGCCTTATAATGGCGATTTAGGAATTTATAATTGGTCAGGGATGGTTTATGCCACTGATGCTTCAAGTCAGCGCCCGCTGATTTTTCCAATTACCGAGCAGTCGTACAGCGTTGTTGAAGATATCGACTTAGCAGAGTCACGACGTCTTCAAGAAGAAGCTCTTGCTGAACAGAAGCGTATCGCAACAGAGTTGATGATCCTTCAAAAACGTGAAGATGACAGACAGCGCAGCATGATCATTATTGCGGTGGGTAATGTGGTCGCTATTCTATTGGGCTTATTGATTTGGTTTGTGGTTCGTAAGGTCAAGGCGAAGAAAAAAGCGTTACCTGAGATGCAGCTCAAGGCGCCCAAGTAACTCGCTTAGATGATTAGATTGTCTAGAGAGAATAAGCTGCTAGATAAAGCATTGGAATTTGTGGCAACGAAATCATGAACAAAAAAACGGGACTCATAGTAGTCCCGTTTTTGTTTCTTTTTCTGGCCTTAAGCGACGTTATCAATCGATTGGTCTGGGTACTGAGATTTTGCTGCAAGCTCCTCTGGTGAGAAGTCATCCACGTTAATCGTGTACAGTCTATGTTCCTCAGCGCTAATCAGAAGATTTGCTTCGTCTTGCGTTAAGATACCTTTCTCAAGTCCCAACTGAGCAACAAGATCAAGTCGTAAGAAGGCACGTTTTTGATGTGTCTCTTTGCAGACTTTGTCGAACAGAGGTTCAGCTTGAAGAATCACTTCTAGCGCTTTTTCAATCTTACCTACTGGGTTGTATTCCGTCGCTTCTAGGTATTGGCCGCGACCTATACGAGAGCGTGTTTCGCTTGGTGTTTGTAGAATGTGCGCAACTTTGCTATCGAGCTTGTCGTTTGGAGCACGACGGATACGACCAAATGGCATTAGCACAACACGAAGCAGACGACCAATCACAGGGTTAGGGAAGTTCGCTAAGAATTCATCAATCGCCACTTCAGTCTGACGTAAGCTATCTTGCATCCCCCAATGTACTAACGGTAGATCTTCAGCGTGGCTGCCTTCACTTTCAAAGCGCTTCAACGTTGCTGAACCGAGGTAAAGTTGACTTAAGATATCACCCAGTCTTGCTGATAAACGTTCTCTACGCTTCAGTGATCCACCTAGAACTGCCATTGAGATATCAGACAGTAGCGCTAGGTTTGCACTGTAGCGGTTTAGCTGTTGGTAGTAACGCTGTGTCTGTTTATCTGTTTTATTTGAAGGTGTTGGCGCATCAGAACCACGACCATCGGTTAAACCAAACCACAAGCTGCGGACTAGGTTGCTCATCGTAAAGCTAACGTGCCCTGCTAACGCTGAATCAAACTTATCAAGCGCATCGCTGCTTTCAGAATAAGCCGCTTCCATTTCGTTCAGTACGTAAGGGTGACAGCGAATCGCACCTTGACCATAGATGATCATTGAACGAGTCAGGATGTTTGCGCCTTCAACCGTAATCGCGATAGGCGAGCCTTGGTAGCCACGAGCTAGGAAGTTCGATGGGCCTAAACAAATGCCTTTACCACCGACGATATCCATCGCATCAATGATGCTGCGTTGGCCACGGTGCGTACAATGGTACTTAACGATTGCAGAGATAACCGAAGGCTTTTCGCCAAGGTCAATACCTGCGACGGTTAGGTTACTTGCTGCGTCCATTACATAAGCGTTACCTGCAAGGCGTGCAAGTGGCTCTTCAACCCCTTCCATGCGGCCAATAGGCTGTTTGAACTGACGGCGGATACGAGCGTAAGCGCCAGTTGCAAGCGCGGCAGACTTGATGCCACCAGTTGAGTTTGAAGGCAGTGTGATACCACGACCAACCGACAGGCACTCAACCAGCATACGCCAGCCTTGACCGGCCATTTTCTGACCGCCAATGATGAAATCGATAGGCACGAAGATATCGTCGCCTTGCGTCGGGCCATTTTGGAAAGGTACGTTTAGTGGGAAGTGGCGGTTGCCAATCTTTACGCCTTTTAAATCCGTTGGGATAAGCGCACAAGTGATACCAAGATCTTTTTGATCACCAAGCAGGCCATCCGGGTCACGAAGTTTAAAAGCTAAGCCTAATACCGTCGCGACAGGCGCGAGAGTGATGTAACGCTTGTTCCAAGTTAGGCGCATGCCGAGTACTTCTTCGCCTTGCCAGTCGCCTTTACAAACCACACCGTAATCTGGAATAGAGCCAGCATCAGAGCCTGCCTCTGGGCTAGTTAGTGCGAAACAAGGGATCTCTTTACCTTCCGCTAGGCGAGGCAGGTAGTGGTTTCTTTGTTCTTCTGTACCGTAGTGTTGTAAAAGCTCACCAGGGCCTAATGAGTTAGGTACGCCAACCGTCGATGACAATACACTAGAAACGCCTGTTAGCTTCTGTAGAACCAAAGATTGAGCGTAAGCTGAGAACTCTAAGCCGCCGTATTTTTTCTTGATGATCATGGCGAAGAATTTATGGTCTTTCAGGTATTGCCATACTTCTGGTGGCAAATCAGCAAGCTCATGAGTGACTTGGTAATCATTGACCATTTCACACACGATATTTACTGGACCATCTAAAAACGCTTGCTCAGCTTCAGAGAGTTTCGGGTCAGCAATGTTCTGAAGTTTCTTCCATTCAGGTTTGCCTTTGAACAGCTCTGCTTCCCACCATACTGTGCCGGCTTCTAGTGCTTCTTTTTCTGTCTGAGACATCGCCGGTAGAACTTTCTTAAATAAAGAGAGTGCTTTTTGGCTGATCAGTGTCTGACGAATGGTCGGTACAGCAAAGATCGCAACGGCTAATAGATAGCAAAGCCAGCCGGTAACAGCCACGCCGCCAAGCAGTGTTAATGCTACCATTGCGCCGGTTAATACAACTAATGCACGTACCAGACTAACTCTATGGTAAAGACAGACGCCTAAGATGGCGGTCATGCCGAGTAGGGAGAGCAATATGTTCATGATCGATTTCCTTTTCAGAGATCACTTATTGTTATTAAGTTTTAGGTAAGAGGTCTAACCAGTCAAGTGTAAACAAAATATTAAATATTTGTAAAACTCCAAGGTGAGTAAAAAGTGATCTCAATAGAGTTAAAGTTCTAATTGTGAGAGGTTGGTGGCGAATATTTGGACGGATTTACAACGACAAGTTAATTAAGGTGGCAATCTTTGGGCTTAAGTGTCGACACTATTTCATGTTTGTGGGTAAACTCAGCTATAAAGAGGGGAAAACCCTCAGTTCTCATTTCACGCACTTTAAGCTGCGTCAAAAAAAATAAGAGATAAGTCTTATGTACCAAGACCTAATCAAAAGTGAATTAAACGAAGCTGCTGACGTTCTGAATAAGTTCCTGAGTGATGACCATAACATCGCTCAAATTGAAGCGGCGGCAAAACTGATTGCTGACTCATTCAAGCAAGAGGGCAAAGTGCTTTCTTGTGGCAACGGTGGTTCACACTGTGATGCAATGCACTTCGCGGAAGAGCTTACAGGCCGATACCGTGAAAACCGTCCAGGTTACGCTGGCATTGCGATTTCAGATCCAAGCCACCTGTCTTGCGTGAGTAATGATTTTGGCTACGACCACGTATTTTCTCGTTATGTAGAAGCGGTAGGTCGTAAAGGTGATGTGTTGTTCGGTCTGTCGACTTCAGGTAACTCTGCCAATATTCTAAAAGCGATTGAAGCTGCTCAAGCTAAAGGCATGAAGACGATTGCATTGACGGGTAAAGATGGCGGCAAAATGGCGGGTTGTGCTGATATCGAAATCCGAGTACCACACTTTGGTTACGCAGATCGTATCCAAGAGATTCACATTAAGATCATTCATATTGTGATTCAGCTTGTTGAAAAAGAGATGGAATAATAGTTTTACAGACATTTGGAACCCATGTTTGTGGCTCCATTGGTTTTAATAGGGAGTAGATTAAACCATGTGTGAATTGCTCGGTATGAGCGCGAATGTGCCAACTGATATTTGTTTTAGCTTTACTGGTCTTATGCAGCGTGGAGGCAATACTGGCCCGCATCGTGATGGCTGGGGTATTACCTTCTATGAGGGAAAGGGTTTTCGTACATTTAAAGATCCTAACCCTAGCTGTGAATCAAAGATTGCTGAGTTGGTTCAAAACTACCCAATTAAAAGCCAAGCCGTTGTCAGTCATATCCGTCAAGCGAACCGTGGTGGTGTTAATCTAGAGAATACACACCCTTTTACTCGTGAGCTTTGGGGGCGATACTGGACCTTTGCTCACAATGGTCAATTAACGGATTATGACGATCTGACCAGTGGTCGTTTCAGACCGGTTGGCGAGACAGACAGTGAACTCTCTTTCTGTTGGCTACTCAAACAACTTGAAGAGCGTTTCCCTGAGCCACCTCAAGATATGGAAGGTATGTTCCGCTTTGTGGCTGAGTGTTGTGACAAGCTACGCGAGAAAGGCGTATTTAACATGTTATTGAGTGATGGTGAGTATGTGATGACTTACTGTACTAACCATTTGTACTGGATAACCAGACGCGCACCTTTTGGTAATGCGAGCCTGATTGATGAAGATGTTGAGATAAACTTCCAAGAAGAGACTACGCCAAATGATGTGGTGACGGTGGTAGCAACTCAACCTCTTACGGACAATGAAGAGTGGTTTAGAATGAAGCCGGGCGAATATGCGCTGTTTCATTTTGGTGAGCTGATTGGCAATAACCATCAAGCGTTGGAAGATGTCGCTTATGCGCCGAAGAAGGTAGCAAGCCAAGCGCCAACTGAACCATTGAGCTGAGCTAAGTATCCCGAATAGTATTATTTGAACCGTATAAAAAAGGCCGCTTACTGCACTAACCAGTCAGTAAGCGGCCTTTTTGTTTTTCAGCAATTTGTTGTCTGAGAGTCGTTTGACGAATTACTCTTCTGCGTAACCGTGTTTACCTAATGCTTTACCGTCTAACACAGCCTGTCCATTGACCATTGATAAACGGTCTTCCGCGAACCACTTGCAGACCATAGGGTAAATGCAGTGTTCTTGAGTCAGCACTCGGCTTGCCAACATATCAGCATCATCATCTTCAAATACCGGCACCTTAGCTTGCAAGATCACAGGGCCGCCATCGAGCTCCTCGGTAACAAAGTGGACGCTAGTACCGTGTTCTTTGTCTTGCGCATCAATGGCACGCTGGTGGGTGTGTAGGCCTGGGTATTTCGGCAACAGAGAAGGGTGGATGTTGACCATTTTCCCTGCATAGTGACGAACAAACTCTGAACTCAGGATTCGCATGTAGCCAGCGAGTACGATTAAATCTGGCTGGTAAGCATCGATCTGAACCATCAATTCATGGTCAAACTCTTCACGTGAACCAAAGTCTTTTGGATTCACTGAATGAGCGTCAACACCTGCGGTTTTCGCTCGTTCTAATCCAAAAGCCTCTGCTTTGTTTGAGAAGACAGCTTTAACCGATGCATCAATCATATCGCTATCGCAGGCATCTAAAATAGCCTGTAAGTTACTTCCGCTTCCTGAAACTAACACAACGATGTTTTTCTGAGAGTGACTGGTTTTATTTGAGTGATTGTTTTTCATAGAGTGGGTCATACGATTGATTAACTGAATTGTTTACAATGTACCTACATAAACTAAGGTTTTCTGCGGGCTAAATAGCAAAATGAGGACCATTAGGTCCTCATTGATTAACTAAGTAAGTGAGCGTATCACTTATTTAATTTCAACTTGCTCTTCGCCAGCTTCAGCGTTTGCGATCTCACCGATAACCCAAGCGTTTTCGCCTTCAGCTTTCAGTAGTTCAACAGCAGCGTCTGCTTGATCTTTAGGTAGAGCAACAACTAGGCCTACACCACAGTTGAAAGTGCGGTACATTTCGAATGTCTCCACGTTACCTTTCTCTTGTAGCCAGTTGAAGATAGCAGGCCATTCCCAGCTCTTGCCATCAATAACTGCTTTAGTACCTTCAGGAAGTACGCGTGGGATGTTTTCCCAGAAACCACCACCTGTGATGTGTGAGATAGCATGAATGTCATGCTCTGCAATCATCTTAAGCGCTGATTTGATGTAAATCTTAGTTGGTTCTAGTAGGTGCTCACCGATAGTGCGACCTTCTAGTTCTTCACTCTTATCAGCACCAGAAACTTCTAGGACTTTACGAATTAAAGAGTAACCGTTTGAGTGTGGACCACTTGAGCCAACAGCGATAAGTGCGTCGCCTGCTGCTACTTTAGTGCCGTCAATGATGTCCGCTTTTTCTACAACACCAACACAGAAGCCAGCTACATCGTAGTCGTCGCCTTCGTACATGCCTGGCATTTCAGCAGTTTCACCACCGATAAGTGCACAACCAGCTTGAACACAACCTTCAGCGATGCCAGAAACAACGTCTGCTGCTGTGTCTACATCTAGCTTACCTGTTGCGTAGTAGTCTAGGAAGAATAGAGGCTCACCACCTTGAACGATTAGGTCGTTCACACACATTGCCACTAGGTCGATACCAATGGTGTCGTGTTTTTTCAGATCCAAAGCAAGGCGAAGTTTAGTACCAACACCATCAGTACCTGAAACAAGTACTGGCTCTTTGTATTTCGTTGGAAGTTCACATAGGGCGCCAAAGCCACCAATACCGCCCATTACTTCAGGGCGACGAGTGCGTTTAACAGCACCTTTAATACGGTCTACTAGTGCATTACCTGCGTCGATATCAACACCAGCGTCTTTGTAGCTTAGAGAAGAAGTATTACCACTCACGGGATAGTCCTCGAACTTAAGTTGGATGTGAAAACGGCGCTATTCTAACAGGGCTTGAATATGAAGAGCAAACGTTTGCGCGGTTTTTTTTATTAGAATAAAGATTCTGAAATAACCTTAGAGTTCGTGTATAATCTACAGGTTTGTTTAAATATTGCCGGAGTTGGAAATGAAAGTTGTTGAAGTGAAACACCCGCTAGTAAAACATAAAATTGGCCTGATGCGTGAAGGTGAGATTAGCACTAAGCGTTTTCGTGAGCTAGCGACAGAAGTGGGTAGCCTTCTAACATACGAAGCGACATCAGACTTTGAAACTGAACGTGTAACTATTAATGGTTGGGACGGCCCAGTTGAAGTTGACCAAATTAAAGGTAAAAAAGTAACAGTAGTGCCAATCCTACGTGCTGGTCTAGGCATGATGGACGGTGTTCTTGAGCACATCCCAAGCGCACGTATCAGCGTTGTTGGTATCTACCGTGACGAAGAAACGCTTGAGCCAGTTCCATATTTCAACAAGCTTGCATCTAACATCGATGAGCGTATCGCTCTAGTGGTAGACCCAATGCTTGCAACGGGTGGTTCTATGATCGCGACTATCGACCTGATGAAAGAGAAAGGTTGTAAGCACTTCAAGATTCTTGTTCTTGTAGCGGCTCCTGAAGGTATTGCGGCTCTAGAAAAAGCGCACCCAGATGTTGAACTTTACACAGCTGCAATCGATGAGAAGCTAAACGACAAGGGTTACATTGTTCCTGGTCTTGGCGATGCTGGTGATAAGATCTTCGGTACTAAGTAATTCGGTTTCAGCTTAAGTGACTCTAAATCGTTTCTTAACTCGCTGAATTAGCCGTATTAATAAAAAGGGAGAGCATTCAATGCTCTCCCTTTTTTGATCTTGTTAGGTTGTGATTCTTTGGAATCTAGCCTTACCGACTCATTAATCGATTTGAGCTTTATCTACCACAGTGTTGTCACCTAGCTCTTCTGGAAGTACTAGGTTAAGTAGAATCGCTACGATACCGCACAAGCTTACGCCCTGTAGGCTAAAGTCACCGATACCAAAGGCCATGCCGCCAATACCAAAGACTAAAGTAATGCCCACAATCACAAGGTTACGTGATTTGTGTAGGTCAACATTGTTTTTGATTAGCGTGTTAAGACCCACTGTTGCGATAGAG
Source organism: Vibrio sp. 10N.286.52.C3 (assembly GCF_041468865.1). Lineage (NCBI taxonomy): Bacteria > Pseudomonadati > Pseudomonadota > Gammaproteobacteria > Vibrionales > Vibrionaceae > Vibrio > Vibrio sp. 10N.286.52.C3. The sequence continues at coordinate 157,011 of NZ_JBFRJM010000019.1, forward strand.
CCAAACAGTAGAATCATGATTCCGCCCATTACAGGAACCGGAATCGTTTGAAGTAGTGCGCCTAGCTTGCCAACCAATGCAAGAACGATGGCTGTGACTGCAGCCCAAGTCATGATCACAGGGTTGAATGCTTTGGTAAGCATTACTGCGCCTGTTACTTCACTGTACGTAGTGTTTGGCGGCGCGCCCAGCATTGAAGCGGCAATTGTTGCCACACCGTCGCCAGTAATAGTGCGGTGTAAACCTGGTTTTTTAAGGTAGTCTTTACCGGTCACGTTAGATATCGCAAGCATATCACCTACGTGTTCAACGGCAGGTGCAATCGCGACAAATACCATAAAAAAGATAGCGTTGATGTTGAACTCTGGCGTTGTGAAGTTTGGCAGTGCTAACCAAGATGCTTGCGCTACTGGAGTGAAGTCTACCGCGCCGTATACCAAGCTGGTGATGTAACCCGCAACAATACCACCGAAGATTGGCAGTAGCTTAAGGAAGCCTTTTGAAAACACACTGATGACAATCGTCACTAACAGTGAAATTGAAGAGATCCACAGGGCAGCGTCTGCATCAACAAGCTGAACCGCACCATCGCCTGTCTTACCTAGCGCCATGTTAACTGCAACAGGTGCAAGACCTAAACCGATAACCATGATCACAGGGCCAACAACGACTGGTGGAAGCAGTTTATGGATGAAGCCAACGCCACGAACTTTAATTAACGCGCCCATTAGTACATACACAACACCCGCCGCCATCAAGCCGCCCATGGTTGCACCAACACCCCAAGTTTGAATACCAAACATGATAGGCGCGATGAAAGCAAAAGAAGATGCTAAGAAGATTGGCACTGAACGGCGTGTAATAAGTTGGAATAAAAGGGTACCGATACCTGCGCCAAACAGTGCAACGTTGGGATCGAGTCCAGTCAGTAGCGGCACTAATACAAGCGCACCAAATGCTACAAACAGCATTTGCGCACCTTGCAGAGCATTTTTCATGTTATGTCCTTAAAAATGGTCGTTATATGAAAAGCGAAAAATAAAATTCGCGGGATTCTATCACTTGGCAATCGATTGCTACACCAAATAGATCAAATTTATTTATCTTAGTGATGTTTTATATCCATCTAAGCCCTAGAAATTCAGTTTATAAGTGAGCGATTTATCATGGCCAGGTGATATTTTGTGGTTATTAAACACAGTGGGCGCTATCGACCTTGCCCCTCAATCCATAGTTGCTTATCATCTAGGCATAAGATTTGAATATTAGGATCAGTATGCGCTACATAGCATTGTTGTTGATGGGACTATTAGCCTCTCCGAGTTATGCCTTAACTCAAGTAGATATTTTTAGTGCTGAAGTTGCGATTAACGCTGAAGACAAACAGCCAGAACAAGTGGCAAGAAATACAGGTATGGAGCAGGTATTGATACGTGCGACTGGCCAAACTGATGTCGCTTCTAATGAGACGATTCAAAAGGCGATGCGCAAGAGTTCGCAGTACATGTCTCAAATGAGTTTTGGCGAAAGCAATGACCAATCAACATTGCGTATGCGTTTTAACGGTGCTCAAATCCGTTCTCTGTTGACTCAAGCACAGTTACCTTACTGGCCTGACACGCGTTCAAACATCCTTGTTTGGCTTGTGGAAGAGGACAACTACGACAAGAACATCGTATGGGAACACTCTAACTCACAGTTAGCAGCTAGCTTACAAGCGAACGCAAAAGAGCGTGGCTTGCCTCTAACGCTGCCTGTGGGTGACTTTGACGATATTACGGGTATTGCGACTTCTGATTTGTGGGGTAGCTTTGTTACGCCAATCAGTAAAGCGAGTCAGCGTTATCCTGTTGATGCTGTGTTGGTGATAAAGGCTCAATCTTCAGGCCTACGTTGGGCTCTATACGATCAAAAGCCAAGTCAATTGACGAGTGCACCAACATCGCCTGTAAGTGGTTCACTATCGGGTAACAGCGACACGACTTCTAAGAAGTTAGTTGACCAAATCAGTAACTACTACGCAGGCAAAAGTGCTGTGACGGTAGCGAGTGAGTCATCAGAATCGATTTTAACGCAGTTTATTAGCCTGAATAATGCTCAAGACTTCTTCCAGTTAGAGAACGCACTTAAGCGTCTAAACTCGGTGGCAAGCCTAGATATTCTGAAGATTCAGAACAACGAAGTCACTTTCCGAATTCACTTATTGTCGACTCAACAAGAGTTTGAGCAAGAAGTAGCAAGTATTCGCCAAGTTGCGAAGGTTGAAGAATCTTACATTGAGCCTGAAGTGAGCCCTGAATTTGAAACTCAAGACAACACAATGTCTGTAGGTGATGATTCAACAGACGCTGCTGAAGTCGTTGGTGACGAAACTGACTCAGGCGTACAAGTGATTAAGGGCAACGAGGTATCTGAGGATGCTGAGCTAACGAATACGCCTGACGCAACGTTAGAGGATTCTAGTACAGAAGATCTAACCATCACTGCGCCAGTACATGCTAAGCCAAGCTTGGTATACGAGTGGGTTCGCTCATAATTGTCAGCTGACATGACTGATTGAAATGAAAACTTGAAAAAAGCCCTGCAAGAGCAATCTCGCAGGGCTTTTTGTTGTGCGCCGAGCA